>JAURPW010000129.1:0-5599 GCA_030836435.1 Flavobacteriaceae bacterium | reverse complement strand
TATCATCAAGGCAAATTTTCCAGCGCGCCTGGCGTTTAGAGTGACCTCAAAAATCGACTCTCGTACCATATTAGACGCTTCTGGAGCAGAGCAATTGATCGGTAGAGGAGACATGCTTTTTACCCAGGGCAATGAGATGATACGTTTACAGTGTGCCTTTGTAGACACTCCAGAAGTAGAGAAGATTACCGATTACATAGGATCGCAACGTGCTTATGCTCAAGCCTATCTGCTTCCAGAATACGAAGCTGATGATGCGGGCGGAATGCTGAGCGATGATATCAACGATCGCGACCCGCTGTTTAAAGAGGCGGCAGAAATTGTCGTAGGTGCCCAGCAAGGATCAACATCACTTATTCAGCGAAAGATGAAAATCGGATACAACAGAGCGGGCAGAATAATCGACCAGTTAGAGGCCGCCGGTATTGTTGGGCCATTCGAGGGCTCGCGTGCTCGGCAGGTCATGTTTAAAGATTTGAATAGCCTACAATCCTTTTTAGATAATCAATAGACACATGAGTAAAGCCAGAAAATTTGCCAAATTAGGATTATTCATGAGCCTAATGTTCTTCAACCTATCACTAAGCGCTCAACAAAACGATCCTGCGTCTGAAGCCGCTTTAGACAAGGTCTATTCAACCATGTCTGCTTATCCTCAGATCACGTTGACCTTTGATTACACGCTGACCAATAAAGAGGCTCAGATTAACCAAAACACCTCGGGCAAGGTTTACATTCAAGAACCTAAGTACCGACTTGAATTGTTTGAGAGTGTTCAACTATTTGACGGATCCTTCACCTATAGTATAATTCCCGAAAACCTCGAAGTGGTTATCAGTGTGCCTAATCCGACTAATAACTCAGACGAAATAAACCCAAGTGAACTCTTTTCGTTTTACAAGGAGGGCTTTCGCATTGACAAAGGGAGGTCTATAACCGATGAGCTTATGGAAATCTTGCTTTTTCCTATCGATTCTAAAGCCGAAATCGAAAAGGTTTTCGTTCGCATAAACACAAAATCAAATCGCTTAGTTTCGCTAACACAAGTGGGGTTTAATAAGACTGAAACAACCATTAGGGTAACCGCATACGATACCGCCACAGCTATAGACCCAAAGCTGTTTGCCTTTGATCGAAAGGCTTACGAAGCCAGTGGGTATTACATTATTGATTAATCGCATATGCGCATCTTAGATCGATACATTCTCAGCCAGTTTGCGCGCACCTTTTTTAGCGTTTTTGTGATTGTATTGTTCATTTTCATCTTTCAAGCAATTTGGCTTTTTATCGATGAACTTGCTGGCAAGGATCTGGACATACAAATAATCGGCAAGTTTTTGCTGTATTACATGCCCACTATCATTGACGATGTGCTGCCTCTAGCCGTTCTAGTCACCTCTATTCTGACCTACGGCTCACTAGCTGAGCATTACGAGTTTGCGGCCATAAAGGCCTCCGGCGTTTCTTTTTTGCGGGCTATGAGAAGTACGTTTGTCTTTTCTGTGCTGCTAGGCATAGCCGCTTTCTTTGTGTCAAACAATCTTATTCCGGCATCCGAACAAAAGATCTTTAACCTGAGGCGAAATATCGCTAAGGTGAAACCTTCCGCAGCACTTGTCGAAGGAATCTTTACCGATATCGAGGGCACGAACATGAACATGAAGGTCAGGGAGAAATACGGAGAGAATGATCGCTACCTCAGAGATGTACTCATTCATCAAAAGGCTAAAAATCAGCAAAACACTATCGTTATAAGCGCTAAAGAAGGCGAGTTTATCAGCAATAAAGATTCTGAACTACTCAAGCTGGTGTTGTACAACGGATATTATTACGAGGAGATTCTGCTTCAAAAACCTGAAGACATTAAGAAACAGCCTTTTGCTCGGGCATCCTTTGACACCTACATCAAGTTTATAGATCTTTCGAGCCTAGATGAGATTGACCTTGAAGAGCAATCGTCTATCACCACCGATAAAATGAAGCCTACTCGGCAGTTACTCAAAGACATTGATTCGTTGGCCAAAGACACACAAGAACAGTTAAAGCAATACTCAGACGCAACCATGCGACGTTTAGCAGCTACTTTTGTTTTAAAAGAGCGCAACCGAGAAGAGGAGACTCAACCCTATCACGAGCAGTGGATAGCCCCCTATTTTCCTGTGGTCGATAGAGACTCTCTCTACTTTCAGCAAACTGAAGCCAACGAACTGCTAGCCGTACTGCCTACACAACAGCGTTCTAGTGCGATTCGTTCAGCCACCAATCAGCTCGACAATCTGCGAATCATCGCCTCTACCAAGTCTACCGAAATGGGTAAGCGATTTGAGTTTTACAACCGACACATCATTTCACTGCATAAAAAATTTGCGCTTGCGCTGTCATGTGTGCTACTATTCTTTGTCGGAGCGCCCATTGGCGCACTCATTAGAAAGGGCGGACTAGGCCTACCCATGGTGATCGCCGTGGTTTTATTTTTGAGTTATCACTTCTTGGGAGTTTTTGCAGAGAATTATGCGAAAAGAGGAAACATACATCCGATTATAGGAGCTTGGTTTTCTACCTTTGTAATGCTTCCGGTAAGCCTTTACGTGACGCGAATGGCCGTGCTAGACCGAGGCCTAAAAGGTAATTCGCTAAGCTTTGGCTACCTGTTGTCTAAATTTAAAAGAGAAGCTTCTAAGAAATGAGTTCAGCCCTAAATACGATTAGTGAAGCCATCGAGGCCATTAAAAAAGGCGAAATAATCATCGTGGTTGATGATGAAGACCGAGAGAATGAGGGAGACTTTGTGATGGCTGCCGATAAAGTCACTACAGAGGCCATTAACTTCATGTCGAAGCACGGAAGGGGCCTCATCTGCGCACCGCTTACCCCTTCGCGTTGTGCAGCACTTGCCTTAAACAAAATGGTCGACGACAACACCGATCCGCTCAAAACGGCGTTTACGGTTTCTGTAGATCTCAAAGGAAATGGAGTCACCACGGGTATTTCTGCTAGTGATCGAGCTAAAACGATTAAAGCCCTTACTCAGCTTGAAACCCGACCTGAAGATCTTACTCGTCCGGGACACATTTTTCCATTGA
Organism: Flavobacteriaceae bacterium; assembly: GCA_030836435.1. Lineage (GTDB taxonomy): Bacteria > Bacteroidota > Bacteroidia > Flavobacteriales > Flavobacteriaceae > UBA3478. The sequence goes on along the minus strand of JAURPW010000129.1, from coordinate 2,516 downwards.
TTGCTAAAGAAGGAGGAGTATTGAGGCGTACCGGTCACACCGAAGCCGCTATCGATATGGCTAAGCTGGCTGGGCTTTCTCCGGCCGGAGTGATTGTAGAAATTATGAATGAAGACGGAAGCATGGCCCGTTTTGATGACCTGATCAAGGTCAGAGATCAATTTAACCTTAAGATGATCAGCATCGAACACTTGGTGGCCTACCGCATGATGCACGACAGCTTAATTGAGCGGCAGTTTAGCAAAGAAATCGAAACAGCCTATGGTCATTTTACCCTTACCACCTATAGACAAACGACCAATGATCAAGTGCATATAGCCTTGACTAAGGGCGTATGGAAGAGAGGAGAAACCGTACTTACGCGCATTCAGCCCTATCACAGCGGAGCGTCGCTCTTTCAGTTCTTAAAGGGTTCAGCAGATCACACACTTGACCGCATTTTTAAACAGGCCCAGCAGGCCGACAAAGTAGCCCTGCTGCTCATCAATAAGAATCCAAACGCTGCGGAATTCTTAGAGCAGTTGTCTGAGCTTATTGATATAGACAGCCAGAATCAGTCACGCTCAAAAAATATGGATGAAAAAGACTTCGGAATAGGGGCGCAAATTCTGCACGATTTAAACCTGATTTCACTGCGGTTGCTCTCAAACTCTGCACCCATTCACCGCGTTGGTTTAAGTGGGTACGGTTTGCATATAGAGGGGGTTCAGTCGTACTAAAAGAACCAGAGTCGGATAGCCATAAGCACCACCATAACTACGAGTGCTGCACGTATAAATCCTTCTCCTTTTTTAACAGAAAGTCGAGCGGCTATCCAACCGCCCACCATATTTCCAAAGGCCAAAAGCAGGCCTATAAACCAATCAATAACGTCGTTCCAGATAAAGACCACCAGTGCGGCTGAAGTATAAATAGCGGTTACGAGAACCTTAGTGGCGTTTGTGCGAATGAGGTTCATCCCGTTAAAGATGTTTAACCACAAAATCATCAGAAGGCCCATTCCGGCGTTGATGAAACCTCCGTAAACACCGAAAATGAGAAATACAAACAAGGTAATCCACAAGGGTCTGCCGTTTAGGTACTCCTGATCCAACACCTTTTTCATTCGGGGTTGAAGCACCATAAGTACTACGATCACTATCATAATAATCGCTAGTACGCGATTGAACAATTTTTTATCAAATTCCACGGCTATAAGCGCCCCGAAAACAGATCCGATGGTGGCTGCGATACCTACGTACAAGCTAAAAGGCATCACACTCACCTTTTTACTTTTAAAACCAGCCGTAGCAGAAACCGCAGAAAGCAGAATGCCCAAGCGATTAGTCGCGTTGGCAACCGTAGGGTCAAGCCCGACTAAAATCATAGCCGGAAGGGTCAGAATAGATCCGCCACCAGCTAGGGTGTTGACAAAACCCGCAATAAAACCCACCACGGTAATAAGTATCCATTGCCACTCTTCGCTCATGGCGCAAAGATACCTGCATTTAGCTATATTTATATAAATCAACTACTATGAGATTACTGTATACTCTTGGAATTCTATTACTGCTGTCTAGCTGCGCCCAACAAAACGCTGATGATCTTGACGACGAGGTAGGCTTAATGCTTTACACCATTAGAGACCAAATGAAAGATGACCCTAAAGAAAAGCTTGAGCGTGTGGCGAGTATCGGGTACGATTATATCGAGTCGGTAGGCTACGAAAATGGCACGTATTACGGAATGGCTCCGGCCGACTTTAAGCAATTCATGGATAGTATAGATTTAGAACCCATGAGCTCGCACCACGGTTCAATGACCTACGAAAATGCCGATAAAGAGATTGCTGATGCGGTGGCCGCTGGCTTTGAATTTGTGGTTATTCCGGTCCCTCCTATGGGCATGTTTACCTATGATTTTGAAACGCGATCAATGGGCATGAAAGGAAGTCCAGAAGAATTGGTAACCTTTTTAAATACGGTCGGAAAAAAGGCGGAAAAAGCAGGGCTTGAATTGCTCTACCACAATCACGACTTCGAATTTAAGCCCAACGAAGAGGGTGTTGTGCTTGCGGATTATATCCTTGAAAACACCGACCCTCGATATGTGAATTTTCAACTCGATCTGTTCTGGGCCACTTATGCCGAGGCTGACATTGAGGCATTTATAAAGCGCCATCCAAATAGGATAAAGGCTTTTCACGTGAAAGACATGGATAGCGAAAGAAACATGGCTCCAGTCGGTAAAGGCACAATAGACTTTGCTTCGATATTCAAACACCAGAAAACCGCCGGACTCGAATTCTTTGTTGCCGAACAAGATTTTACAGGAGATTTAGACCCCATGGATGCGATCGTCTTGTCGTACCAAGGGTTAAGAGATATCGTAAAAACGTTGAGCACAGACTAGGATTAGGGATTACGCGCTATTCGCGCGTGATCCGCAAGGGAGGATCCTGCAACACCAAATAGCCCCGCTGCAGGCCTGCAGCCGAGCACTATTTACTTTGACGCCCCACCGAGCGAGCTCGTGTG
>JAURPW010000128.1:0-3470 GCA_030836435.1 Flavobacteriaceae bacterium | reverse complement strand
TAGACGACAAAGATGCGAATTTGTTACAGTACAGACCTAAAAGATATGTTAAATCAGGTAGTTAGGCCTTGCGGTCTTATACACATAAACACCCCGGTCCATAGCGCGGCAAAGGTTTTCTTTCGCACACGCACAAGCTTTCCCATTGCTGGATCCATGACCATTAGCCATGCGTCCCTTGATTCATACACAAGCCAATAATGACGAAAACCAAAAAATCGAATAGAAACAATGCTCGGATAGCTCAACGACTTTATATCGGTAGTCTTATAAATTAATGACTCAAACCCGAAAGACTTGGCGAGCTGAACCAGCTCGTAGAAGGAGGTTCCAAACCCCTTTACCTCGTATAAAGGAACTTTGGCGTTCACCGCTACACCATGATAACGCAAGAGAGCGGTAAGGCAGGCTGTTCCGCAATCGAACAGCCCGCGCTGCCTAACACATTCGTAACTCAATGTCGATAAATCCATGAGCCTGCATAAAAGGCGAGTGCAAAAAGGAGCACCCAGCCGATAGCCACCACAATTTTCTTAATTGTGATCACAGTTTCTATGGTAAAAATTCTGACCCTCTACAAACGACTTAACGAAGAGCTCTAAAACGGCCGCCTCCCACGAACGCTTACTTAATGCCTTTAACAACATAATTAATGGTCGCTAGTATAGGATTCATAAATATAGCCGCTCATAAAACCTAGAACCGCCGCGTCAATGGCAATGATGACCAGAAAAGGCAGAAAGCCTGCCTTGGTAGCCCTGACCTCTTTGTGATTTAATTCAAGTACTTGCATGTATTTTTACTTTTTGGTTACGGTTGCAAGGTATTTTGGTAGACTGTAAAAAGCTTGCAGTAGCAGTCTGGCCAAGTGAAAAATGAGCAGTATTTCTAAAGCCACTACTCCTCCCACTTTTAGGGTTGACCAATTAAACTCTACCATCTCAATACCCATCAAATCACCAAAATGAAGGTATAAGCGCCGAATCAAAAAGAGAATGAATAGCGCATAAAAGCTAAGATGTAACAGCGCGTAAACCACTAATAACACTTCTGTTTTAGATAGCGATTTTTTAAATATGACCACCTTCAACAGTGTCTGATACGAACAGTCTCTGAGTTGATGTATCTGAAGGAAATCACTAAGTAGCCAGTAGCCGTCAGTTTTAAAAAACGGATTTAGATTGTACAGACTCTTTAAGAATACTATAAACCCAGCCTGAGCGAGTAGCTGCTCCTCGAAGAAAAGCGAACAACTGAGCAGGGCTAATACATAAATCCATTCAAAATAGATACCCGCAATACCGATAAGTAAACGCTTAGGCTTATCTAAGAGATAGGTAGCCGTCATATCGGTGAAGAGTACAGGGATAAAATAATAGATGCCAGCCCCTATAGAAATTCGACTCAATCCAAAGGTTCTGGCTGCCTGAATATGACCGATTTCGTGCCATACGGTACTGAGGGCTAGCAGCAACAAAATCCATAAGGTAGAAACAGAGAGTGTGCTAACCACTAGAAAAGTAGATGTCAGAAAGTGGGCTAACATGAATGCAAGGGATGCCACTACCAATACAGCAAAAACTATAGGGCTAAACAGCACAGAAAATAGCCCACTCGACCCCTTTGTGTCAGCTACATAATGAATGCCAAATAGAGCCTCCTCCCTAACCCATTTAAAAACAGCTCTTGACCCCGATCGCTTGGCGGGAGTGCCAAATATCTGTTTCAGCTGATGAAGCTTTTGAGTCATTTCTGGCCTGCTCAGTCCAAATGCTGCGGCTGACAGTAAAACCTGCTGCTCTTCGTTTTTTTCTTTTAACGATTGAAGTATACGGTAACTGAGATCGCAAACCTCATAACTGAGACTGTTTGCCGTGTTATAGGCAACAAGCCCATAGGCGGTTTCTTTAAGGGTCAACTGCTTCCAATAGTGCATCTCTAAACACCTCAATTAGCCAGTGTGCGGCGCACTGAAGACTTAAACTCACCAAGCATTTCAGCATAGTGAGAATTTCCCAAGGGTTTGATGAGATGCTGCGCTGCACGCAGCAAATCAATAACCTCTAACATAAGCTCGTTAAACAGCGTTGATCGAAAAAAATGTGCCGCGTCTGGTACTTGGGTGTATTGCGCAGTATAACGGTGATTGGCCCAATTGAACTGATTCTTCTCAAAGTCTTCTTTGAAGTCACTGCAATCGTCATACAGTTGAAAGGCCTCCACAAACTTAACGTGACTTTGTCTAAGCAAATGCCAATGATTTTTGTCTTTTGCCAGATGAGAAAGCGCATCTAGGGCAACCGAGGCGAGAGAGGCTCTAGAGATTGCCAGCTGCCGGTAATGATCGTATGAGGGAAATCGAACACATCGCTTTTCAAAGTGATGCCTTCTAGAGAAAAGGGTTTGCGCCCTTCTGAAATCTTGCCAAAACGAATGCCCCGGACCAAATACTTCGTTGAGCAGCAAAATAGATTCTAAATGCAGATCTAGACTTACTCCCATGTTATTCTCTTGGTCGTCTTCTTGACGATCTATATGCATAACCATTTGAAATAAGCAATGCCCGGCACGATCGAGAGTCCGAAAAATACGCTTGTCCTTAGTATCCACATACCGCTGAAACATACTCGCATATTGTCGGTAAAAATGCGGAGACAAGTCAGCCTTTAGCAATTGATCTAGATCGTTTTTATTCATAATGAGCAGTTGGGCTTAAGCGCCTTTTTTAGGTCAATTTGAACAGGTGCAGTATCTACAAATACGTTATTTTGAAAAATAAAAGCCTGCATTTGCTGCCTGAAAATTACTGGCTTGAGCATACGCTTCTTTCTAGAATGCAGGGTCGTGTGCGCTTCATAACTGCTGGCAATCCCGTTCTGAAAGGAGATTTCAATAACGAGCGTTCTCGTGTGCCATTGATGGGTATTTACCTCATAGCTTGGATCGATTAGAAGGCTAAGCTGAATCCGGTCTATGTGCTTGGTTTGTTTATCAATTTCAAATTGTGCCGATAGCCGGTCTATGGCACCTAGGGCCTTAGACACCACACTAAGGCTAAGCTGTTTATCATTAAGTGATTCTTCAGTGATCACAAGCCGATCTACAAACTGCAAAAAGAGCCGTTCATAAAACTTTAAGTGAAGGGTCTGATTCAGAAACACCAAGTCAGGATACGGAAGCTTGTTAGTCGTGCATTGCATTACCTGTTCATCTAGCATGTTCCACTTGAGCGCATTTAAGTCGGTAGAATGTTCAGCAGACGTATACGTCAATTCAAACTGTCGGGTCAAGGCTAACTGAATAGTACCGTGTTCAATGTGCTCTTTGTAGCGGTAAAACTGCTCTGGATTAATCGCTAAAGAACGGGAAGCCAATTTTAAACTTTCATCGAACGCCGATTTCAGATCGTAAACACTGAGTTCTACCTCCTCTAAATGCACTACCTCCAAGGTCTGTCCTGAGAGCTTTGG
>JAURPW010000127.1:0-5473 GCA_030836435.1 Flavobacteriaceae bacterium | reverse complement strand
GTGGCCGGAACCACTCTTTCTGGAACTACCAGCCCCTCTAGCTGTTTTAATCTCGGATCAGGAACATTGACCACCCCAATATTGGGTTCGATGGTACAAAATGGAAAGTTTGCGCTTTGTGCTTTGGCGTTAGACAAACAATTGAAAAGGGTTGATTTGCCCACATTGGGTAACCCAACTATACCTGCTTTCATGTATAAGGTGCTAAGATTTTGGATGCATTAACCGTTGCTTAGCCAGTAATTGCTCTTCGGTTTCAACAGTATTGGGGTCAGGAACACAACAGTCTACAGGGCATACTGCAGCGCACTGAGGCTCTTCGTGGAAGCCCATGCACTCTGTACACTTGTCTGCGACTATGTAATAAAATTCATCACTAACGGCTTGGTTAACCGTATCGGCATCAATGGTTTTCCCAGAAAGTAGGTCAACAGTGCCCATTAAACTAGTGCCATCACTGTACCTCCACGAGTCTGCTCCTTCATAAATAGCCGTGTTTGGGCATTCAGGCTCACAAGCTCCGCAATTAATACATTCATCTGTAATTATGATTGCCATAGTCTTTCTTTACTTTTGCAAAAGTACTCCTGACTTGACTCAAAAACAAATGCCAAACAGTCCAATACAGCAAAGAATACAAAGTATCAGCCAATTAGGGGCGTTCTTAACTGAAGCACTAAAGTCTACTGGTGCAACTTCTGTAGCGCTTTCAACGATTTTGGACCAAGCTATGGCTCAAAACAGATGGTTTACGCACGAATCGATGAGGCAAGCTCTGAGCTATTGGGCCGAGCAATTGAGCCCTCAATCACTGAGTCAATGGGTAGACCACTATGAAATGAAAGAAGCTAGCCCTAAACGCGTGCTGCTCATCTTGGCCGGAAATATTCCTTTAGTCGGATTTCATGACGTTCTCTGCACCTACCTATCAGGCCACATTAGCGTCATTAAGGCCTCTCAAAAAGACAGTGTGCTGCTTAGCTACCTTCTTCAGCAGCTGACAGAAATAGACCCACAATCCAGATCATTAGTTGATTGGACGACTAATACTACTACAAATTTTGAAGCCGTAATCGCTACAGGATCAACAAATTCTAGCCGTTATTTTGATTATTACTTTAATAAGTATCCCCACATCATTCGCCGCAACAGAAATAGCTTAGCCTATCTCGAGCAATCTGAACAGCAGGAGCACCTCAAGCTGCTTTGTAATGATGTGTTTGACTACTTCGGACTCGGATGTAGAAATGTAACCCACTTACTGCTTCAAAAGGGTTTTGAACTCAATCGTTTAGAAGAAGAATTACGCAAGCGCACTGATCTTCTAGCCCACAACAAGTACATGAATAACGTGGATTACCATCGATCGGTCTTCATCATGAACGGTCAAGACTTTAAAGACGCCGGCACTGCTCTATTAGTCGAAAGCCAATCGATCAGCTCTCCTATTGGGGTCATACATTACCAATGGATCAATGATGAGAAGGATGCCTCCGCCTATATTCAAGCACATCAAGAGGCCATTCAGTGTGTGGTCAGCGCTTCAGATAAGCACCTAAACTTCGGTGATACCCAACAACCTGCCTTGGGAGATTATGCCGACCAAATCGATACATTAGACTTTTTATTAGCACTTAACAAATGAAGAAATTGAATTTTGGCGCTGGCCCCTGCATCTTACCTCAATCGGTGTTCGAAGAATCAGCTAAGGCAGTACTTGACTTTGAGGGTGAAGGGCTTTCTATACTGGAGATCAGTCATCGCTCAAAGGCTTTTGAGACGGTCATTGACGAGGCTAGGCAGCTCCTTTTAGACCTCATGGGATTGAGCGATTCTGAATACGTGGCGCTTTTTCTTCATGGAGGGGCTAGCCTTCAATTTGCCATGGTTCCTTATAATTTTTTACGTTCTAAGGCGGCCTACGTGGATACGGGTGTGTGGAGTCAAAAAGCAATCAGTGAGGCTCAAAAAATAGCCGCTGTAGAGGTGCTAGCCTCGTCAAAAGAATCGGGATACCGAAGCATTCCAGCTATACCCCCTATCTCGGCTGAATTTGATTACCTACACCTCACCACAAACAACACTATTTACGGAACGCAGTTTCACCAATTCCCTGAAGTAGCCCCTATTCCGCTTGTGGCCGATATGAGTTCGGATATTTTCTCGATTCCGCGTGATTATTCGAAGTTTGACCTTATTTATGCCGGAGCTCAGAAAAATATTGGCCCGGCTGGCACTACAATAGTGGTGATTAAACGCTCCTTTTTAGAAGCGACCAATTCATTGAATCGATTTAAAATACTCGACTACGCTCAGCACATTAAGGCAGACAGCATGCTCAACACCCCTACCGTCTTCTCAATCTACGCCAGTTTACTCAACCTGAAATGGCTTAAATCGAATACGCTAGAGGCGGTTTGCGCTGCAAATGCCGAGAAGGCTAGTCTGCTCTACAAGGCCTTAGATCGTTATGATTGGATTCAACCCTTTGCAGACACCTCTAGCCGCTCAATCATGAATATCACCTTCACTATTGACAACAGCGATCATGCAGAACTTTTTGACCGCTATTGCAATAAATACGATATTCACGGCCTGAAAGGCCACAGATTGGTCGGCGGGTACAGAGCCTCGTTATACAATGCACTATCAGTAGAAAGTGTTAAGCGACTGATTGACACCTTCGAAGAAGTAAATAATCATGTCTAGACCTAACTATTTTTCGCGCCTTAAAGAAAAGTGGGGTATTGTCTCAAATGTTCAACTGACCCTAATTTTTATCGTTTTTGCACTAACAGGAAGTGCGGCTTCGCGATTAGCCGGACCCGTAATGGATTTATTTTCGCTTTCTAAAGAAAGCCTGCACCCCATTATTTATTGGCCCCTGCGAATAGGGCTCATCTTTCCGCTTTACCAATTGCTGCTTGTTTTCTTTGGTGCGCTCTTCGGACAGTTTCGTTTCTTTTGGAATTTTGAAAAGAAAATGCTCCGCCGTTTGGGGTTAAAACTATAGTAGGAGGTCAGTAAACTGATTCTTCAAGTAATTCAGTTTGGGTGAAATTACGGCACTGCAGTAACGCTCATTGCTATTGAGCTCATAGTATTGCTGGTGCTCGGGCTCTGCTAGGTAGAAGGCCACAAAAGGGGCAATCTCGGTTACTATAGGTTTTTCGAAAACGTTCTGATCGACCAGTTCGCTTATGAAATTCGTTACGACTGCTTTCTGCTCTTCATTCGTGTAGAAAATGGCGCTACGGTATTGGGTTCCGATATCATAGCCCTGTCTATTCAAGGTGGTGGGGTCATGGGTTGCGAAGAAAATAGCCAAAATGCTATTCAGATTGATCACATCAGCATCGTATTCGAGCTTTATGCATTCAGCGTGCCCTGTGATTCCCTGACATACCTCACGGTAGCAGGGGTTTTTAATAGATCCGCCCGAATAGCCAGAGTAGCTGGCTAAAACACCCTTCACCTTAGAAAAAACCGCCTCTGTACACCAGAAGCATCCGCCCGCTAAATAAATGGTTTGATTGCCGTTCATTTTCTTTCGTAATTTGTGCAAAGTTAACGGTTCACTTATGGTTCTTAAAGCGTCACATGTATATAAAACCAAACAAAATGTGCGCATTTTAGAAGACATAAGCTTAACGGTGTCTTCGGCCGAGATTGTAGCCATCACTGGACCCTCAGGAGCAGGAAAATCAACCTTACTTCAGATTCTTGGTACGCTAGAGCCCCCAGATTCTCGAGAAAACACCTCAATTTTATTGGACGACCGCTCTCTACTCGGTCTGTCTGACAGTGCCTTAGCGCAGCTTCGAAACCGCTCTATAGGTTTTGTGTTTCAGCATCACGGGCTATTAAGTGAATTTAATGCCCTTGAGAATGTTATGCTGCCAGGACTAATCGCTAAAAGGCCCCAAAAAGAACTTAAGGAGCAGGCCTGCTATCTTTTAGAGCGCCTAGGTCTCTCCCACCGCTTAACGCACAAGCCTCAAGCCTTGTCTGGCGGGGAGCAACAACGGGTAGCCGTAGCGCGTGCATTGATTAACGATCCAAAGCTTGTTCTGGCCGATGAGCCTAGCGGAAATCTTGATAGCCCTAATGCCTATCAATTACACGAGCTCTTTCATGAACTCGTTGAAAGTTTGCACTGTGCTTTCGTTGTGGTAACGCACAATGAAGAGCTGGCGAGCAAGGCACATCGAATTTTAAAGCTTCGAGATGGAAGAATGGTCGACTAGCGAGCTTAAATCTTACCTAGACGAAAAGGCCGAACAGTATGAGAAACCGTTCTTTTTAGACGCAGATCCGCTCGGTCTACTTCACGGGTTCTCTACCCCCTTAGATCAAGAAATTTTAGGCTTACTATTAGCGACAATAGCCTGGGGAAATCGGGCCTCCATCATAAAAAGCGGAGAAAACCTTATTCAACGATTAGACAACAGCCCTTATGAGGTGATTAAAACGGCTACAGAAAAAGAGATCAACAGCCTGGCAAAAGGTTTTGTACATCGTACGTTTAACGCTGATGATTTGGTTTTCTTTTGCCTGAGTCTGCAACGTTATTACACTGAAAAGCAGAGCCTAGAGCAGCTTTTCTCACCTAGTATGCCCTATCTAAATCACGGAATAGCGGCCTTACGCTCCTTTTTTCTTCAGACCCCTCATCAGCAAAGAAGCCAAAAGCACTTGGCTGATGTCACTAAAAACAGCGCCGCAAAAAGACTTCACTTGTATTTGAGATGGATGGTTAGAAGCTCCCTAAAAGGGGTCGATCTGGGTATTTGGAAAACGCTCTCCGCCTCACAGTTGTCGTGCCCGCTCGATGTGCATTCTGGAAGGGTAGCGCGTTCACTAGGCTTGATTCATCGGCAACAGAACGATCAAAAGACGGTTGAAGAGCTAGACAAGAAGCTCAGAATTATGGATCCCAATGACCCCGTCAAATACGATTTTGCACTTTTTGGGATTGGTGCATTTGAATTTGTAAGTTTGTAAGATTTATTTTTTGAACGTGAACACGCTACTACAATCGGTCACCCTGCACGAAAAAGCACATCCACTTCACAACAAGATTGTAGATATCCGCATCAGTAATGGATTGATTACTGCCATTAAAGAGCAATTAACCGTCGAAGCTACCGATACCGTAGTTCCATTGAAAGGAACCTCTGTCTCTTACGGTTGGTTTGACCCAGAGGTAAGCTTTAGTCAGCCCGGTTACGAGCATAAAGGACTGCTAGTGAATGATTTAAACGAGTCTGCTCAAGCGGGAATAGCTTCTGTTGGCCTGATGAGCGATACGCTTCCGCACCCCGACAGTGGAAGCGCCTTATCCTTTTACAAAGGCTTCGAAAGTCATCCGGTTTCTTTGCATCCATTTGGCTCATTAACACTTAAAAATAAAGGAGAAGAACTTGCCGAGCTGTACGATCTGTTCGATCAAGGAGCACTAGCCTTTTACGAC
>JAURPW010000126.1:0-5550 GCA_030836435.1 Flavobacteriaceae bacterium | reverse complement strand
TCGAAGTGCACTACGTGCCAGCGATTGTCTACGCTGTAACGCGAAAATCCGCCGTTAATAGGGTCGAATAGGGCACCATAAGACATGCGATCAAGGCTTTTTTGAACGTGGTCAAACAGGCGCTCGTTCGGGCGGAGCAGGTGGTAGTGCAGCGCAAATTCTAAGGTGTTGGGCATCATGAACTTGGGTGCTCCTTTAAAGCCTCCGTATTCGGTATCTACCGCGCTTAGGTATTCGTGAACAAGTTCTTCAAATTCACTCTTAGGCCAAATCGTATTGAGCTGATCAGCTGAAGGGGTTTCGGCCATCGCTTTCAAGCCTCTTGAGAGGCTTGTTGCGTATTCGAGTACCCGCTCGCGATCGTTCACATAGAGTTGATGAAGGTCGCTCAGGGCTGCCATCCAGCGCGTTTTTGGCAGGTAGGTGGCGCCCCAAAAGGGCCTGCCGTCGGGCAGGGCAACGATGTTGAGGGGCCATCCGCCAGAGCCGGTCATTAATTGAAGTGCGTCCATGTACAGATGGTCGATGTCTGGGCGCTCTTCTCGGTCAATTTTTACGCAGATAAAATGGCGATTCATAAGCTCCGATACCTCACGGTCTTCAAAGCATTCGCGCTCCATTACATGGCACCAATGGCAAGCGGCGTAGCCGATACTGAACAACAGCAATTTCTGCTCCTGATGCGCCTGCTCAAAAAGGGCATCATCAAATTCTACCCAATGAACGGGATTAAGGCGGTGCTGCCTGAGATAGGGCGAGGAGGCCCGATCAAGGGCGTTTGGCTTGTGCTCTTTAGGGCTATCCATTGGTCGCGACGACCTCTGAAACCGTATCGCCTAGCATGTTTTTGAGCATGGTTTCTATCCCGTTTTTAAGGGTGAAGGTCGACGATGGGCACCCGCTGCATGCACCCTGAAGCAGTACATGCACTTTTTTGGTCTCCGGGTCGTATTGCTCAAACTGAATATTGCCCCCATCACTAGCCACAGCGGGCTTAACATATTCTTCTAGAATGGCGATGATCTGCTCACTTATAGGGTCATCGGTCTTTAGGTATACCGCTTCTTTGTCAGTGGCCTCGGCTGATGCTTCTTTAGCGTTTTGTTGAGATCCGGCTTGGTGAGAATCGACCGCAAGAGCTCCCGATCCCAAAAACTCACTGATAAGGTCGCGCAGTTCTATGGTTATCTCATCCCAATTGCCTATCTCGTATTTGGTTACTGAGAGGTAGTTCTCGTCCATGAACACCTGTTTGACATAAGGCTTTTTAAAAAGCTCAGTGGCGAGTTTTGAGTGCTTGGCCTCGTCAATGTTTTTGAACTCGTAAAGGGCCGGAACAATGAGCTTGTTGGCCACAAACTTCATCACAGCAGGGTTAGGGGTAGCCTCGGCATAGACCGTGATGGCGCTAGATTGTTTAGATGCCATTTCGTGGACAACAGGTTCTCCTGCATTGAGGTACTCTACGAGCTGTTGAGCAATGGCATCTTTCACCTCTGCCCAAGAAACGATATCGTACTTCTCAATGGCCACAAAATTGCTGGCTATGTAGAGGGTCTTAACAAATGGAAGCTGAAAGAGCTCATAAGCCAAAGGAGCGTTTTTTGCTTCTTCAATCGATTTGAACTCGTGGGCTTGCTGCACCAAAAAATGATTGGCCTGAAACTTTAAAATGGCCTCATTAGTGGTTTCTATGGTAGTGATATGATATTCCATGGGGAGTCTTTTCAGGCAAAGGTACGAACTAGCGCAATTCATGAGCTTGGCTTAAGTTTGTGGTTTTAAACGAAACTAGTATGAAGGCATATGTATTTCCAGGACAAGGTTCGCAGTTTGTGGGCATGGGAAAAGAACTGTACGAATCCAATGAAAAGGCCAAGGCCCTTTTTGAACGTGCTAATGAGGTTATTGGATTTAGAATAACCGATACTATGTTTGAGGGTGATGCCGAGGCGCTCAAGCAGACCGAAGTAACCCAGCCGGCCATATTTATTCACTCGGTGATCCTCGCTCAGGTGCTCGATCAGGCTTTCGATGCAAAAGCGGTCGCTGGTCATTCTTTAGGGGAGTTTTCAGCCCTGGTTGCCGCCGGAGTGCTCTCGTTTGAAGACGGATTGGTCCTAGTCGCTAAACGCGCCTCCGCCATGCAGCGTGCATGCGGTCTTGAACGCGGAACTATGGCTGCCGTGTTGGGCCTTGAAGACCACATCGTGGAGACCATTTGCTCTTCTATTCAAGGCACAGTGGTTCCGGCCAATTACAATTGCCCCGGACAATTGGTGATTTCTGGGTCTTATGATGCCGTAGAGCGCGCCTGTGAGGCCCTAAAAGAAGCGGGGGCGAGGCGTGCGCTTATACTTCCGGTTTCAGGAGCCTTTCATTCTCCTCTAATGGAGCCAGCAAGAGAAGAGCTGGCCCAGGCGATCGAGGATACCTCGTTTGCGAATCCTAAAATTCCTATCTATCAGAACGTTTCAGCTACTGACGTTACAGATACCTCAACGTTGAAAAAGAATCTTATTGCCCAGCTGACGGCTCCAGTAAAATGGACTCAAAGTGTTCAGAACATGTACAGCGATCAGCTCCACAACTTTGTCGAATGCGGACCGGGCAATGTGCTTCAAGGACTGATCAAAAAAATTGAGCCCTCGGCTGAAATTTCGTCTGTTAGCCTTAAATAATCGATAGGCCTTAGACAGAGATCGTAATGAGGTAGAGGTAATACAACGCAAAGGCCGCTAGAAAAATTATGCCGGCCATACTCAGCATTTTTAGAGCAGTCGAGGGTCTGTGCTCAGCGGGCGTTTGGTCTGAAAACACCAAGGCATGATTCATATAACCCAATACGGGTGCAAACACAAAAGAGGCAAAGGTAGCTACGGCAATGAGTGCTCCCATTGAGGTAGCGAAGAAGGCGATTACCACAAAATTTACCAAGGTCAGAAAGAGTACGGCCGCTGCAAAAGGGTTTTTGCGTGTTAGGTTAAGGCGTTGCATTAAATCTACCAACACTCGAGCCAGGGCATCGTGAGCACTTAGGCAAGTGCTAAACATGGCAGCTAGCGCGGCTATTGAAATAAACAGTTTTGCCCATGCTCCTAACTCTGTGGTAAAAATGCCGGTTAGCTCGGCGGCAAATTTCACGCTATTGTCGCTAAGAATGGTTCCTGAGCCATAGAGGGTCATGTAACCGATGTAGAAGAAAAGCACCGCCAAGAAAGCGGTTAGCAGATATCCCAGATTGAATTCTCTCAGAGCCGATTGAACCGTTATTTTTTCAGTGCTCTGCTTGATTTTTTCAAGATTCCATAAACTCACCCATCCGGAGGCTTCAACCGCGGTAGGCATCCATCCGACCAGGCTTATAATAAATAAGACACCCACTGCATTGAACCATTCTGGGGGGCTAAAATCAGGTAGTGTGGCTACCTTTTGATTGGCGGTTACAAGAACTACGGTGGCGATAAGGGCCAGTAACAGTATCAATACAATGTATTTCAACGATTGTTCCAAGAGCTTGTAGCGCCCTGCGATAAGGAGCACACTGATCAAAACGAATAAACCGAGTGTAGCCGTGCTAGTCGAGGCTGTGAGAGTGCTAAAGACGTTGACCGTCATGCCTGTGGTCACGCTGTAAAGCGCGGCCAAAATAGTGAAGGCACTGACCAGATTTACCAGCGCATACAGGTAAAGAAACCAACGGCTGTGGGCTGCGTAGCCCTCTGTAAGGCTCTTTTGCGTAGCATGGGTAAATCGCACGCCGAATTCAAAAAACGGAAATTTTAAGAGATTAGCTAAGAGAATAGGCACGATCATAAGTGGCCCGTAAACGGCACCGGCTTTTGTTGAAAGCACAAGATGAGAGGTGCCAATGGCCATAGAGGCAAATAGCAATCCGGGACCCAGACGGTCAAAAAATCGACGTATATTCACTATTAGTTCACTAAATGAGAGAAACTTCTTGCCAATATATTTCATTTCTTTATAGCCTCATTCTTTATGAAAGCAAGACGCCTATTTTTTGGAGCGGTAATCGCCTTTGATCTGCTTTTCTTAGCCTACGTGTTGGGTCCAAGGGTAGCGCCGGTTTCTATGGATGTGACCTTGCCTGACCTGCAGCTAAGCGCAGCTAATGTCGATGCGTATTTAACGGCTAAAGAGGCGTCATTTCCGGTTAAACCGGGCAACGAGTCTAGGGTTATCTGGGCGGCTGAGCCTGGGGTTCAGACCCCTTATTCAGTGGTTTACTTGCACGGATGGTCGGCCTCGGCCGAAGAGGGTAATCCGGTACACCGCAACATTGCAGCAGACCTAGGAGCGAATCTTTATTTGCCCAGATTAGAGGGTCACGGCCTAGACGAAGAAAACCCGCTTTTGACTATAACGGCAGACGCATTGATTGACTCTGCCAAAGAGGCGTTGGCCATTGCTCAACTTTTGGGAGAACGGGTAATCATCATAGCTACCTCTAACGGAGGAGCGCTTGCATTGCATTTGGCTCGAGCAGTAACCAATCTGGAGGCCATTGTGCTGTATTCTCCAAACATCGAGATCTACGATCAAACGGCTAAATTATTGGATGACCCATGGGGGCTGCAGCTGGCACGCCTGGTGAAGGGTTCAGATTTCAACGAGATAGAGATGTCCGATGAACGAAAGGCCTATTGGTACAATAAGTACCGAATTGAGAGCCTGCCCCATTTGCAAGCTTTTGTGCATTACACCATGCGTCCGGGCACTTTTAGGGCTGTTAAGGCGCCTGTATTTCTTGGCTATTACTACAAGAACGAAGAAGAGCAAGACAAGGTGGTTTCAGTGGAGGCAATGCTAGAGATGTACCAATATTTGGGAACTCCAGATAGCTTAAAGCAGAAGGTCGCGTTTCCCGAGGCCAAAGACCATATTCTCGCCAGCCCGTTGGCCTCGAGCGATGTTGAAGGCGTCTATCAGGCCACACGTCGCTTTTTGAAAGAGGTGGTGAAGCTTCCGATGAGGTAATACCTCTTACTTTTTTTAAGTCTTATGTGAAATGCTAAAGGTTTTCAGCCATTTCTGACACCTAGGCTTTCAATTTTGCAGTGAATTGCCATAACTTGAGGGTCATCAATCACTTCTTATGGCACGAAAACTACAAATTGAACGTTTTGACGAAGTCGTTCGGTCAAAGTACCAAGTCTACAACAGTCTGTTTTTAACGCTGCCGTTTAAGACGATTAAAGACACTTCACTCATGCTTCCGCTTTTTGCCGATGCCTGTGTTAAAGGGTTTGAGCAGCAGCGAACCCCCGATGAGATCGTTGCCGATTTTTTTAAGAATTACTTGCCGGAACTTGACGAGGCGGTTCAAAAAGACGTCTTATTTGCCTTCATCAAATATATCGAACGCCAGGTGGTGCTGTTCGACGCGATTGAAGATGCTGGGTTTTCGTACGTCAACAACATGCATGGCCGAGGAACGTTGCGTTTTATAAAGGAGGAGGCCCAGAACAATAACAAGTTAGAGGCCCTTAAGGAGTACCTCAAACGCTTCAAGGTGCGCATTGTTTTGAC
>JAURPW010000125.1:0-3388 GCA_030836435.1 Flavobacteriaceae bacterium | reverse complement strand
GACTCCTAGAATCGCTGGCAACGCTTTAGACTGGTTTTTTTCCATAATTAAGATCTTAAGATAGGTTTTGTTAACAGGTGCAAATATAGGGTGATTTCGAGCAAAACCGCAAGAATACAGCGGCTAACGTGTCAGTTTTTTGTACTTGATACGGGTCGGATTGAGATCTTTACCCAATCGTTTTCGTTTGTTTTCTTCGTACTCAGAAAAAGAACCTTCGAAGAAATATACCGATGAGTTTCCTTCAAAGGCTAAAATATGAGTACAAATTCGGTCTAAAAACCAACGGTCATGCGAAATAACCACTGCACAACCGGCAAAGTTCTCTAAGCCTTCCTCTAGAGCCCTTAATGTATTGACATCTAAGTCATTAGTTGGCTCATCTAAAAGTAATACATTACCCTCTTCTTTTAAGGTCATCGCCAGATGAAGTCGATTTCGCTCCCCTCCCGACAACAGCTTGACTTTTTTATTTTGCTCACTTCCCGAAAAGTTGAAGCGACTTAAGTAGGCTCTTGAGTTCACTTCGCGCTGCCCCATCATGATGAGTTCTTGACCCTCTGAAAAGTTTTCCCAAATAGATTTTTCGCGATCTATAGACGAATGCGCTTGATCAACATAAGCGATTTTAGCGGTTTCACCAACGCTAAATGTTCCAGTATCAGGCTCTAGTTCTGACATGATCATTCGAAACAAGGTGGTTTTACCTGCTCCGTTTGGACCGATGACACCAACGATTCCTGCTTGAGGAAGCTTAAAGCTCAACCCCTCATAAAGCAACTTGTCTCCAAATGCCTTAGAAATGTCAACCGCTTCTAAGACATTGGTTCCCAGTCGCGGACCATTGGGAATGTAAATTTCCAATCGCTCCTCGAGTTGTTTCTGATCTTGATTCAGCAGCTTGTCGTAGTTGTTGAGACGCGCCTTTTGCTTAGTCTGCCTTCCTTTGGCGCCTTGTCTGACCCACTCTAATTCGCGTTCAAGGGTTTTTTGACGCTTGCTTGCCTGCTTACTCTCTTGGGCTAATCGTTTAGATTTCTGATCTAACCATGAAGAGTAATTACCTTTCCACGGTATACCCTCGCCTCTATCTAGTTCAAGGATCCATCCGGCCACATTATCTAAGAAGTAACGGTCGTGGGTTACCGCAATGACCGTTCCTTTATAGCGGGCAAGGTGTTCTTCTAGCCACAGCACCGATTCGGCGTCAAGGTGGTTTGTTGGTTCATCTAACAGCAAAACATCGGGCTCTTTCAATAGCAAGCGACAAAGGGCCACGCGTCGCCGTTCACCCCCGCTGAGCACATTAACGGGTGTTTCAGGTTCTGGAGTGCGCAACGCATCCATAGCAATGGCTAGCTTAGTATCTAATTCCCAGGCATTTAAGGCGTCAATTTGATCTTGCAGCTTAGCTTGCTCATCCATGAGCTTCTGCATCTTTTCGGCATCTTCGTAAACCTCGGGCTGGCCGAATAAATCATTGATTTCGTTATAGCGATCGAGCACGGCTACCGTTTCGGCAACCCCCTCTTTAACGATCTCGATGACCGTTTTAGTTTCGTCTAGTTGGGGTTCTTGTTCGAGATAGCCCACAGAGTAGCCCGGAGAAAACACCACATCGCCCCTAAAATTGGTATCTACACCTGCTATAATCTTGAGCAGGGTTGACTTTCCAGACCCATTTAACCCCAAAATACCAATCTTGGCTCCGTAGAAGAAGCTCAAATAAATATTGTTCAACACTGGGGTGTTCGCGTTGGTAAAGGTCTTGGTGACCCCCGTCATCGAGAAGATTACTTTTTTATCGTCTGACATGTTTTTGTGAATTAAACTCTTCCTTTTAGGGCATTAAACACCCATGCTATGGCGAAGAAACCAATACCTACTGTAGCAAAACCCCAACCGGCTACTTCATCGTATTTGAAAGCAGCTAGCGCCAAAAGAACGAGGCCCATGAGTATCATCAAAAAGGTGGCGTACGCCAAGACTGTGTTTTTATTCATGATTTAAGTAGCGCTGTGTGTGGCGGTAAAGGTCGTAAAAATGGATCAATTAATCGTAAATTGCAGAGGCAATTGAAGATAGAGATGACCAAGTCTAAAAAGCAGCTAACCCGCGAAATTCACCATCGAAACGAGGTAAAAGCACTTAACGAAAAGCGCGACAGAATCGCTCTTGGAGGCGGAGCTTCTAAACTGAAGAAGCAGCACGATCAAGGAAAGATGACTGCCAGGGAGCGGCTAGACTTTTTGTTTGACCACCCTACTGAAGTAATAGAAATTGGGCAACTGGCTGCTGATAATATGTACCTGGATCACGGAGGTTGCCCTTCGGCAGGCGTGATTGTGCAAATAGGAAAAATCAATGGTCGACTGTGCATAGCGGTGGCTAACGACGCATCGGTAAAAGCAGGCGCTTGGTTTCCGATGACAGCGAAGAAAAACCTGCGCGCTCAAGAAATCGCTATAGAGAACCGAATTCCGATTATTTATTTGGTAGACAGTGCCGGTGTCTATCTGCCGTTACAAGACGAGAGCTTTGCAGACAAGGAGCACTTTGGGCGCATTTTCAGAAATAATGCGAAGATGAGCAGTATGGGCATCACCCAGATTGCAGCTATAATGGGCTCTTGTGTGGCCGGAGGCGCCTACCTACCCATAATGAGCGATGAAGCCATAATTGTTGAAAAAACGGGTTCTATTTTTCTAGCTGGCCCTTACCTGGTAAAGGCTGCGGTTGGAGAAGATGTAGACAAAGAAACCCTAGGCGGAGCACACACGCACAGCTCTATTTCTGGGGTGGTTGATTATGAGGTACCCTCAGATCAAGCAGCTTTAGAAAAGATTCAATCCCTAATTGGGAAACTAGGTGAACCAGCAAGTGCAGGATTCAATCGCGCGGTGTCTCAGGCCCCCAAGAGAGCTCTTGAAGAGGTGTACACCCTATTGCCAGAGAGCCGATCTGAGCCCTATGACATGACTGAGCTTATCGAGTGTCTTGTCGATGCCGATTCTTTTGAGCCGTATAAAGAAAACTACGGCAAGACCCTTATAACAGGGTACGCCCGTATAGACGGATGGGCCGTAGGCCTAGTCGCCAATGAACGCAAGGTGACCAAAAATGCCAAAGGCGAGATGCAAATTGGAGGAGTAATCTATTCTGACTCAGCCGACAAGGCCACCCGGTTTATCGCCAACTGCAACCAAAAGCGCATTCCTCTCGTGTTCTTACAAGATGTAACCGGCTTTATGGTCGGCAGTAAAAGCGAGCACCAAGGCATCATTAAAGACGGAGCAAAGCTGGTTAATGCGGTAAGCAATTCTGTGGTTCCGAAGTTTACCATTATTGTAGGTAATTCTTATGGGGCCGGAAATTATGCCATGTGCGG
>JAURPW010000124.1:0-8521 GCA_030836435.1 Flavobacteriaceae bacterium | reverse complement strand
TCTGGGCCGAAAGGCTGAAAACGCTGAAGCAATCTAAAGGTCTTCAAGTCTAATAGCTGGGGCTCAATCTCGATGTCATACGTAATACTGGGCTCTTGCTGTTCGGGCTTTAGTGTTTGACGCACATGGTCCTCAAAGGCCGCTTTGAAGGGTTCGTATTGCGCATCGCTCAAGGTAATTCCGGCAGCATAGGCGTGGCCACCGAATTGTATCAGGTGCTGCTGGCAGGCTTCGATTGCGGCATGAACGTCGTATCCCTTTACCGAGCGTGCCGAGGCCGCCCACTGTGTTCCGCTTTGAGTAAAAACAAGAGTGGGGCGGTAATAGGTCGCCTGAAGTCGAGAGGCCACAATACCGATTACACCCTTGTGCCAGTGAGGGGCGCGAACCACGGTAGACGCACAGTCAGCTTCGGCTTTGGCCAATTCTAAGGCCTCTTCGGTGACCTGCTGCTCGGTGCTTCGGCGTTCTTTATTAAACGCCTCTATTTCTTGGGCCAGTTCACGGGCCTTTTCGTCTTCTATTGTAGTCAAGAGCGCCACGGCATATTCGCCGTGTTTGATGCGTCCGGCCGCATTGATCTTTGGGGCGATAGAAAAGTTGAAATCGCTCAGATTGGCGTCGCGCACGGGCTTATTTCCTAAAAGGGCCTTTATGCCCGGGCGCGGGTTTTGCTTGATCTGCTCGACCCCGTGAAAGGCCAAAATGCGATTTTCGCCGGCCACTGAAACCACGTCTGCCCCGATAGCGATGGCCACTAAATCTAGGTAAGGTACTAGCCGGTCAAGGCCTCTGCCCGCGCTTTGTTCGAGCGCCTGGGCGAGTTTGAACCCCACACCACATCCGCATAAGCCTTTAAACGGATAGCCGCAATCGCTTCGCATCGGGTCAAGAACAGCGAAAGCATTAGGCAGCTCAGACTCGGGCCTATGATGGTCACAAACGATCACGTCAATTCCCAGTTCGACGGCGAGGGCAATTGAGTCAAAGGCCTTGACTCCGCAGTCTAAAGCGATAATAAGGGAAAATCCGTTGTCGTCGGCGAATCGGATGCCCTGCTCGGATAGGCCATACCCCTCGGTATATCGGTCTGGAATATAGAAGGCACAAGAGCCGCCAAGGCTGCTTAGGTATTCGTACATGAGGGCCACCGCTGTGGTGCCGTCAACGTCGTAGTCTCCGTAAACCAAGATAGTCTCTCCCTGCTGCAATGCCTGCTCAA
Source organism: Flavobacteriaceae bacterium (assembly GCA_030836435.1). Lineage (GTDB taxonomy): Bacteria > Bacteroidota > Bacteroidia > Flavobacteriales > Flavobacteriaceae > UBA3478. The sequence continues at coordinate 7,299 of JAURPW010000124.1, read as the reverse complement.
TGCGGGAGACGGCCTTACCCATATCTTGCATCAAAAAGGGGTCGTGAAGGGCCTCTAGGCGCGGAACAAAAAACGCCTTCGCCTGATCGTAGGTCATTACATGGCGGGAAGCCAATAACTGGCTTACCCAATAAGCAACAGGTTTATTCGGATTTTCGTTGAGGCTTTGGTGCAGTTGGGCCGTAAGATGCTCGTCGCCTAAAGGGCGTTCAATCCAACGCATTCATTACGATTTGTGGTGAAAAACGGTCTTCACATCGACGGTGGCAAACTGACGGAACATCTCCATAACTCCGCAGTATTTTTCAACCGATAATTCTACACAGCGCTTGAGCTTTTCTTCGTTCAGGTTAGACCCTTCAAAGTGGTATTCAACGGTGACCTTGTCGTAGATGCGCGGATGCTCATCGGTAAGCGTCGCCTTGGTTTCTATGCGAAAATCATCAAGGTCAAGTTTCATCTTGTTGGCTAGAGAAACCACGTCAAGACCCGAACATCCGGCCAATGAAGAGAGCATGAGCGCCTTTGGGGTAACGGGATTGTGCACCGCATCAGGAGTAGAGTCATTGATAAAAAAAGTCTGTCCGGTTAGGCTATTGGTTTCAAACAGCATGTCGCCTTTCCAAGAAGTGGTGATGTGATTTTCTGTGGCCATATAAGTTCAATCTTTGTTACCCAAAGATAACGCAGTCTGCTTACTTTTTCGGTGCAGCGGCTATGACCAGCACAAACTCGCCTTTAGGTTCGTGAGCGCTAAAGTGCTCAATGAGCTCAACAAGTGATCCGCGCAGGGTCTCCTCGAATTTTTTGCTCAATTCTCTTGAAATAGAAGCCGGCCGATCGTCACCAAACACCTCGGCGCATTGACCAAGGGTCTTAAGCAGTTTATGTGGCGATTCGTAAAGAACAATAGTGCGCTCTTCGGCGGCTAGGGCTTCAAGGCGCGATTGCCTTCCCTTCTTTGGTGGCAAAAACCCTTCGAAAACAAAGCGCTCACAAGGGATGCCGCTGTTCACTAGGGCCGGAATAAGGGCGGTGGCCCCAGGCAGGCAGTCGACTTCAACTCCTTCTTGAACGCAGGCTCTTACGAGCAGGTATCCAGGGTCTGAGATGGCGGGGGTTCCGGCGTCACTTACCAAGGCAAAGGTTTCACCCGACTGTATGCGACGCACAAGACCCGGAACGGTGTGATGCTCGTTGTGCTGGTGATGGGCAATGAGCGGAGTACCGATTTCAAAATGATGAAGCAGTTTAGACGACACTCGCGTGTCTTCGGCCAGAATAAGGTCAGCCGACTTGAGCACCTCTATGGCCCTGAAGGTCATGTCAGATAGGTTTCCGACCGGCGTGGGAACCACGAATAGCTTGCCCTGCATCTTAGGTGGTTTAGGCTTATTTCTCTATTTCAGACACGATATTCTTAATCGTGTCTATGCCTGGAGTGGCCAGGTCTTCATCGTGCGGATTTAGCTCAGGAATAGCGCGTCCGCGTCGAAGCACCCGATCTGCCATGCGCTCGAAGCGTCTCGCAATGGCACTGAAAAGAAGCGGGTTTAAACGATCAACTGTCATAGTTCAATTTTTATTCAATATACAATACTAAAAAGACCCAGAAGGCTATTAAAGCGTTAAATCTTCCTATTTTTAAGGCTGTTTAAAGCCCTCGTCGATCACATGTTTTTAGAAAGCACCATTAAGCCAAATGAACCCTGCGGTTGGATAGAGGTTATATGCGGTTCTATGTTTTCAGGAAAAACAGAGGAGCTTATTCGACGACTCAATCGCGCAAAAATAGCCAAACAACGGGTCGAGATCTTCAAGCCCCTTATCGATAAGCGCTACGATCAAGACTTAGTCGTATCTCATGACGACAACAAAATCAGGTCCACGCCGGTTCCGGCAGCCGCCAACATACGCTTGCTGGCCGATCGCTGTGATGTGGTCGGAATAGACGAAGCCCAGTTCTTCGACGACGAAATCGTGACAGTCTGCAATGACCTTGCCAATCAGGGAATTCGCGTGGTAGTAGCCGGTCTTGACATGGACTTCAAGGGTAATCCGTTCGGCCCCATGCCGGCCCTCATGGCGACCGCCGAATACGTGACCAAGGTGCATGCGATTTGCCAAAGAACCGGAAACCTCGCCCACTACTCTCACCGCATTGCCGACTCTGATTCGCTAGTGCTGCTTGGAGAAACCCAAGAATACGAGCCCCTCAGTCGTGCGGCCTTTCAAAAGGCGTTAAAAGAAGACAAGAAACGCCATGAGCGCTAGCACCCGACTTGAGGTCAGCTTAGATTCACTGGCTCATAATTACCGTCACTTACGATCGCTTATTCCAGCCTCAACCGAACTAATGGCGGTGGTGAAGGCCAATGCCTACGGCACCGATTTGGTGCGCCTGAGCAACGAACTCGATGCGCTAGGCGCCGACTCGTTTTGCGTAGCCTATGTCGATGAAGGGTTGGCTCTTCGAAGTGCAGGCATAAACAAGCCCATTCTTGTGCTCCACGCTCAAATAGACAGTTTAGAAAAAGGGGTAGACGCAGGCCTCGACTTCAGCCTCTACAGCCTTGATTTCATCAATCACCTAGCAAAAGTGGCTCTTCGCAGAAATAAGCAGGCGACCGTTCACTTGAATTTAAATACCGGTCTAAATCGGCTGGGCATCAAGCCCGCTGAGCTTGAACAGGCCTGCTCGACACTTCTGGCCTCGCCCCAATTGCATTTGGGCTGGATGATGACCCATTTGGCGGCCAGCGAAGACCATGCATTACACGACTTTACACAATCTCAGCTTGAGGAGTTCAGCGCTAGTCATGAGCGGGCAGAACAGCTCATGGGGGCCATCATAAAACGACATGCCCTTAATAGCTCAGGGGTTCACAACTACGGCCATGCGGCTTTCGAAGCCGTGCGAACGGGTATTAGTTTACACGGATTCGCTAATGACCCTATATTAGATCGACACCTTAAGCCTGTCAGCAGCCTCATCAGTACCCTAAGTGCTATTCGCCAAATAGAGGCCGGCGAGTCGGTCAGTTACAACCGGCTGTTCGTGGCCGAAAAGCCTATGCGAGTAGCGACCATCGGTTTGGGCCACGCCGACGGCATACACCGTTCACTGGGTAATTCAGGTTTTGAGGTGCTCATAAAAGGGCAAAAGGCTAAGGCCATTGGAATGATTTGTATGGATCTCTTTATGGTAGATGTGACCCATATCGACTGCAACGTGCACGACGAAGTGCTCATATTTGGCCCGCAAAACTCTGCCGAAGTGATTTCTCAGCAGGCCGACACCATAGCCTATGAACTGCTCACAGGAATTGGGCAGCGGGTGCCTAGAAGATTCGTTTAGTTATTTTTATAACAATTTGTTATTTTGTTAGTTGGTTTAAGGTCTTACCTTTGCCGCCATTAATTCACGTACTATGAAAATTGCAGTGGTAGGGGCCACCGGACTGGTAGGCCAAGTCATGCTCGAGGTTTTAAACGCCAGGGGCTTTCAATTTGACGAATTGTTTTTAGTGGCCTCTGAGCGCTCGGTCGGAAAAACCATCTCCTTTCAATCTAAAAATTACACCGTGATTTCTTTAGAAGACGCGGTTTCTAGACGCCCAGATATTGCGCTGTTTTCGGCCGGAGGAGACACCTCTCTGGCCTGGGCACCCAAGTTTGCAGAAGTAGGCTGTAGAGTCATTGACAACTCATCGGCCTGGCGCATGAACCCCGACCACAAATTGGTCGTTCCTGAAATCAATGCGCACGAACTGACCAAAGACGACTTTATCATCGCCAATCCGAACTGCTCGACCATACAAATGGTAATGGCTTTGGCGCCGCTGCACCGCGCTTATAGTATAGATCGCATAGTCGTGTCGACCTATCAATCGGTATCGGGCACCGGGGTCAAGGCTGTTCAACAACTCGAAAACGAAGAAAAGGGTATTGATGGTGATAGGGCCTATGCGCATCCGATCTACAGAAACGCCCTTCCGCATTGCGACGTGTTTTTGGCCGACGGATTCACCAAAGAAGAACAAAAGCTCATGCAAGAGCCCAAGAAAATACTCGGCGACCAAAGCCTTAAGATTACCGCCACTGCTGTGCGCATTCCAACAGCAGGAGGGCACTCAGAGGCCATTAACGTATCGTTCAAGCGCGATTTTGAGCTGAGCGAAGTTCGACGACTGCTTGAGGAAAGCGATGGTGTTGTGGTCCAAGACGATGTCAGCCAAAACCTCTACCCTATGCCGGCTACCGCACATCAAAAAGACGAGGTCTTTGTAGGGCGCATCCGTAGAGATCCGTCTCAGGCCAACACGCTAAATCTGTGGGTAGTAGCCGATAATCTCCGAAAAGGAGCGGCCACAAACGCGATTCAAATTGCTGAGTATTTAGTGACGCAATCGCTCGTGTAGAATTTGTACTTTAAGGGGTTAAATTTTGACTCCTATGACGCGCAAACAACTTCTTTCTGCTTCAGGGCTCGCAATCGCCCTTGGCCTTGTAACTTCATGCAGTACTAAACCTCAAGATTCAGTGGTGAATTATCCTGAAACTCAAAAAATTCCTGTGGTAGACACCTACTTCGAACAAGAGATAGTCGACAACTACCGCTGGCTAGAAGACGACCGCAGCGCTGAAACCGAAGACTGGGTAAAACGGCAGAACGAGACCACCTTTGCACACCTCAACACCATTAGTTACAAAGAGGAGCTCAAGTCGCGACTCGAAAAATTGTGGAACTACGAAAAAATTTCACAGCCCTTTAAAGAAGGCAATTATACCTACTTCTATAAAAACGACGGGCTTCAAAACCAGTCTGTGCTTTACAGAAAGAAGGGTGAAAGTGAAGAGGCCGAGGTCTTTCTCGATCCCAACACCTTTGCCGAAGACGGAACGGTCTCACTGGCCGGGGCCAGCTTTACCGAAGACGGAAGCCTGCTCGCCTATTCGATCTCAGAGGGCGGAAGCGATTGGCGCAAGATCATCGTGCTAGATGCCGAGACCAAAGCTCAGATTGGTGACACCATTGTAGATGCCAAGTTCAGCGGAATTTCGTGGCGCAAAAACGAAGGCTTCTACTACTCGAGCTACGACAAGCCAGACGGAAGTGAACTTTCGGCCAAAACCGACCAACACAAGCTCTACTTTCACCAGTTGGGCACCCCCCAATCTGAAGATCAACTCGTGTTCGGGGGCAGCGCCGACCAAAAGCACCGCTATGTCGGAGGATCCGTTAGTGAAGACGCCCGCTTCTTATTCATCAGCGCCTCTAACACCACCTCGGGCAACAAGCTCTACCTAAAAGACCTGAGTGCTCCAAACAGCGCTATCGTGGCCATAGTCGACGACGAAAAATCAGATTCTTATGTCGTTGAAAATGAAGGAGAAACCCTATTTCTGATTACCGATAGAGAAGCCCCAAACAAGCGCCTTGTTAAAACCAGCGCAACGGCTCCAACGCCCGAAAATTGGGTAGACGTGATTCCCGAAAACCAGCACGTTCTGACGCTAAACAGCGGATCGGGCTATTTCTTCGCCGAGTACATGATCGATGCGCTCTCAAAAGTCTATCAGTACGCCTACGACGGAACCTTAGTGCGCGAAATCGCTCTTCCAGGCCTTGGAAGTGTGGGCGGATTCGGTGGCAAGTCGTCTGATCGCACCCTTTACTACACCTTCACCAATTACAATACCCCCTCGAGCAGCTACACCTACAATCCCGAAACTGGAGCCTCTGAGGTATACTGGTCTCCCAAAATCGCTTTTAATGCAGACGACTACGTCTCAGAGCAGGTGTTCTACACCTCTAAAGACGGCACGCGCATTCCTATGATGATCACTTACAAAAAGGGGCTGAAAAAAGACGGAAAAAACCCGGCCATTCTCTACGGCTACGGTGGATTCAATATTAGCCTAACCCCATCGTTCAGCGTAACCAATGCCATTTGGATGGAAATGGGCGGAATCTATGCCGTGCCCAACCTGAGGGGTGGTGGCGAGTACGGAAAAACCTGGCACGATGCCGGAACTCAGCTAAACAAACAAAACGTTTTCGACGATTTCATAGCCGCAGGAGAATACCTCATCGCTCAAAACTACACCTCATCGGCCCTCTTGGCGCTTAGAGGAGGGTCAAACGGAGGCCTTCTAGTTGGAGCCACCATGACGCAGCGACCCGATCTGGCTCGAGTTGCGCTTCCGGCCGTTGGCGTACTTGACATGCTTCGCTACCATACCTTCACCGCCGGGGCCGGATGGTCTTACGACTATGGAACAGCAGAAGACTCACCCGAAATGTTCGCCTACCTCAAGGGCTACTCGCCTGTTCACAATGTAAAAGAAGGGGTGTCGTATCCGGCTACGCTGATCACCACCGGAGATCACGACGACAGGGTTGTTCCCGCGCACAGCTTTAAGTTTGCTGCCGAACTTCAAGACAAACAAGCAGGCTCATCGCCTGTACTGATACGGATAGAGACCGATGCCGGCCACGGAGCAGGAACTCCGGTTAGCAAGACCATTGAACAATACGCAGACATCTACGCCTTCACCCTAAACGCCATGGGCTATGATCAGCTTCCTAGCCCGCGCATTGAGGCGCCGTCAGATAATAAGATGTAGTCAAGGCTAAAAGTCAAACTCCTCGAGATCGGCCTCTACTTCGAGGTCGATTTCTTCGAGGGCCTCATCGGACTCTGAACAGTCTAAATTAAACGACAATTGATCGGGCTTCTCAAAGTCTTCTAAACTGATGCCTAGGGAGTCTTGGTAGTTTTTTCGCATGTAATTTGCCCAGATTGGCAGTGCCATCGTTGCCCCCTGACCGTAAGTGATGTTGTCAAAATGTACCGATCGGTCCTCGGCTCCTACCCATACCCCTGTTACGAGATTGGGCACCATGCCCATGAACCATCCGTCTGATTGATTTTGAGTAGTACCCGTTTTACCCGCGATCGGATTCTTGAATTCATACGGATAACCCGTCACTACCTCTTGGTATACCGGATTGTCTTGCATCCAATTGTGTCTTAAGCGCACTCCAGACCCCGCCTCGGTTACTCCTTTAAGCAAACTAATCATGGCATAGGCTATTTCTTTGTTGAACACGTCGCGGGTTTCAGGAACAGCGCGATAAAGCACGGTTCCCGCTCGATCTTCAATGCGCGTGATAAAGGTCGGCTCGACATATACCCCTTGGTTGGCGAAGGCGCTGTAGGCCGCTACCAAGTCGTGCACTTTTATATCGGGAGTTCCGAGAGCTATAGACGGAACACTAGGCACCTCATTGCG
>JAURPW010000123.1:0-3766 GCA_030836435.1 Flavobacteriaceae bacterium | reverse complement strand
TGCCATGCTCCGCGGTACAGCCACACCCAGCAATCTTTTAAGAAAGGCTCTTTGCGTAGCTGACTGAGCGATTGTTGCAGGGCATCTATGCACAAACGGTGGGTACCGTGCGGATCTGCCAAGTCTCCCGCCGCATAGATTTGATGCGGACGTATGCTCTTGATCAGGTGATTCATAATATCTACATCGTCTTGTGATATCGGGGCTTTTTTGACCGCCCCGGTCTCGTAAAACGGCAGCTTTAAGAAGTGAACGTTCTCGTCAGGAAGTCCTAAATAGCGCGTTGCGGCAATGGCCTCACGCTGGCGAATAATGGTTTTCAAGTTGCGTATTTCGGCCGAAGGAATCTCTCCGTCTTTGAGCTGATCGATCTCGTTTCTAAGATCTCTGAGCGTATTGCTTTCAGCCCCAAGCATCATGTCGCAAGCAACCTCAATAAATTTTAGCGCCTCCTGGTTAGACACGGCTATGCTTCCAGAGGTCTGGTAAGCCACGTGCACGTCATGCCCCTGAGAGATCAATCGATCGAGGGTTCCCCCCATCGAAATAACGTCGTCGTCAGGGTGCGGGCTAAAGATGATGACCCGTTTTGATTTGGGCCTAGCGCGCTCTGGTCTGTGTGAATCGTCGGCGTCGGGTTTGCCCCCAGGCCAGCCCGTAATGGTATGTTGAAGGCGGTTAAAGATCTCTATGTTTAAGTCGTAGATAGACTGTGTTTCAAGCAAGTCTGCCAGTGCATTTTCATTGTAGTCTGACTCGGTTAGTTTGAGTACCGATTTGCCAGTTTTTCGGCACAACCAAACCACGGCCTGGTATTTGAGCTTGTCGTTCCACTCGCAGGTTTGAACCAACCAAGGTGTTTTAATACGTGTAAGGTCTGCAGCAGCCTCTTCATCTAAAACGAGAGTAGTGTTTTTGTGAAGCTGCAAAAACGAAGACGGAAGGGTGCTGGTAATGGCCCCTTCAACAGCCTGTTGAATGACAGCACTCTTTTTTTGCCCCCAAGCCATGAGCACCACGCGCTTGGCGGAAAGCACGGTGGCAATTCCCATTGTAATGGCTCGCTTCGGAACGAATTCTAATCCTTGAAATCCTTCTGCTGCGTCTTCACGTGTAATGTGGTCGAGGTTGACTAAGCGGGTTCTAGAGTTTTGATTCGACCCCGGTTCATTGAATCCAATGTGTCCGGTTCTTCCGATTCCTAATAGCTGAAAATCAAGTCCGCCGAGGGCTCCAATTTTAGCCTCGTAATCTTGACAGAAGCTGCGCACTTGAGACGATTTTACCTCCCCGTCAGGTATGTGAATGTTTTCGGGTTTAATATCGATATGGTCGAAGAGATTCTCGTGCATGAAGTGGTGATAACTCTGAAAGTTATCTTTGCTCATCGGCCAGTATTCATCGAGGTTGAAGGTGATCACGTTTTCGAAACTTAACCCCTCCTCTTTGTGCATACGCACCAATTCGGCATACACGCTAAGCGGAGATGATCCGGTAGCTAGGCCAAGCACGCATTTTTTACTTTTCGCCTGTTTGTTAAGAATCAGATCAGCTATTTCTTGAGCAATGAGTTCAGAGCCCTTGGCGGCCGAAGGAACAACGATGTTATGTAGTTTTTCAAATCGGTTTTCTTCGTGTGTTCCGGGTGCTTTATAAGTGAGTTCTGTAGGAGAAATTAGGGCCATTTTTATTGGTTTTTCTTTTTAAGACAGACTTGAGCGAGAAATGTATTGGTTAAAATCGTCAGAACAAATTTTTGCCGTCTTTTTTTGTGCTATAAACTCCGCTCTGATTAGCGAGAGCGCCTTAATTGGCGTTCGATTCGCTTCAGTATGGTTTCGATGTCTTGATCGGGCTCAATCACGTTGTAGTTTCTCCAGAAATTGGGGTCGCTAAATCCACTTTCAGAATCAGCCATAATTACCGATGTTCTGAGCCTCTCATTGCGAGGCTTTACCTCTTCTCTCTTGGATTCGTCCCATCGGGTGAAAGCCATTTCTGCGAGCACAGTGTAGTTGCGGTTGAAGAGTCGGTTTCTCCAATTCACATTGAAGTCCATCTGCAGGTCAGCGTAGACCTGAACGGGTTCGTCTCGGGCGGTCTGATAATCGATTCTGTAGGCCACCTTAGTGGGCTCTATTCTGAGTGTTTTTGGCTTTTTGCGCACAAAGAGCTTAGCTGCTTGTTCGCTGTTGGTGATGTTCAGCTCAAAGTTCGCTTTCGACAGTCGGTACTTTTCAACGGTGATGTACAGATCTCCTTTATAGAGCGGGTCGTAAATCTCTGGTCGTTGCTCAAAGCGAATGATGTAGACGTCTTCGCCGTTGTACCGCACCTTTCCCGCCAGGGTAAACAGGTAGTTATCGATACTTTCGTCGTCTAGAATGTCGTTTCTGTGGCTCAGCAGATCAAGGTAAATGAGGTTATAGGGGCCACCCTGAAGTTTAAGGGCTATAGTGTCTAAGGGTTTGTAGTCGTTTCGTTTTCGGGATTCAATTACATAGGCTCCGTTAAGCCCTTCTTTGAGGTGGTCTTTTTGGAGCTCTATGACTGCCTCGGTAATAGACAGGTTTCGGTTGCGGCGGTTGATACGCTCTCTAAAGAAAGAGACAGCCGTTTTGGGCTGAAGGGGTTTCATGGCGTCGTAGTTATCGAGCATTTTTAGCACAATACTCTTAGCGTCCTCTAGGCTGTTTAAGTCGATCCCCTCAAGTCTTATGCTGTCGCTAAGTAGGCCCACACTGATTTCTCCGTCTAGCTGGCTCACTTCTGAAAGCGCTAATCGCGCGCTGCGGTATCCGAGATAAGAAACGATTAAATGAGTTGGGCGCTCTGCTGATTCAAATTTTAAACTAAAGACACCCTCATCGTTGCTCACTGTAGAATATGAAGTTCCTTCAAGTCGTATCGATGCCAGCGGAAGCGGTTCGTTTGACTGCGCATCATAGACTTTTCCTCTCAAGGCAAGCAATGAGCTGTCTTGCCCAAAGACCGAAACACTCACTGCCAATGCGAAGAAAACAGTAAGCTTCAGGTTTTTTAGGATACCGAGAGCATTTTTCATAATATTAAGAGCAACTTTTTGCATTTACTTAAAGATACCGCAGAAAATCAAGACCGCTAAATACAAAATGTTAAAGCGTAAACCCTATAGTTATCTAAACCTATGAGTGCCCGTATTCGTTCGGTAGACATGTTAAGAGGCCTAACGATCATGCTGATGATTGTGGTGAATAGTCCGGGTAGTTGGAACCACGTTTACGCGCCTTTATTACACGCAGACTGGAACGGTATTACACCCACCGATTTCGTCTTCCCGAGCTTCTTGTTTATTGTAGGGGCCTCGATTGTTCTAGCCATGCACAGACGCATCGAAGAGCAGCCCGCATCTCAGACCTTTAGAAAAATCGCCTTCAGAAGCGCAAAGATTTATGCCGTGGGCATTTTTTTGTGGATATGGCCCGATTTTGATTTAACCCATATTCGTTACGTCGGAGTGCTTCCTCGAATAGCCATAGTCTATTTTATATGCGCCAGTATTTACCTGTTTACCAAGCGTTCTGATCAGCTCAAACTTGCACTCGTTTTATTGGCGATCTATACGCTGGTTATGGTGTTTGTTCCGGTGCCGGGAATAGGGGCTCCAGACCTCTCAAAGCCCATGGCGAATTGGGCGAATTACCTCGACAGCTTTATGCTACCCGGTGTATTGTGGCAAAAGACCTGGGATCCTGAGGGTATTCTCAGTACAGTGGGGGCTGTTGGT
>JAURPW010000122.1:0-4645 GCA_030836435.1 Flavobacteriaceae bacterium | reverse complement strand
ATTGAGGTGCAAGAGCGCAAAGCCAAGCGCACGATTACTCAAGATGAAGAGTATCCTAAGGTGATAGTTGAAAAGGTTAGAGGGCTCAGGCCCGCCTTTAGCCCAGACGGAAGTATTACTGCAGCGAATGCCTCAACACTTAACGACGGGGCCTGCGCGCTTATTTTGGCTTCTGAAAAAGGGGTGGATGATCGTGGTTTGAGACCCATGGCCCGAATTGTGGGCTATGCCGATGCAGCTAGAAGTCCGTCCGAGTTCACCTTGGCCCCTATCGATGCCACCGAAAAATTGCTGGCTCAGACCAAAAAGACTTTAGACGAGATCGACCTGTTCGAGGTCAATGAAGCCTTTGCGATGGTGCCCTTGGCCTATGCGGCCCATTTTAAACTGGCGCTCTCTAAGATCAACGTGAATGGAGGTGCGGTGGCACTGGGTCACCCCCTTGGCGCCTCTGGTGCGCGCATCGTGACCACGCTTATGTATGCCCTGAAGGCCCGTAATCAGCGATTGGGCATTGCGGCTATCTGCAACGGAGGAGGAGGCGCATCGGCCCTGATGATCGAAGTGATTTAAAACACCCCTATCTTTGCGTCAGGCATGGTCATCTCTACAGACATTAATGAAGCAGCCGCCTTGCTCAGGGCAAATGAGGTGGTGGCGATTCCGACCGAAACGGTCTATGGGTTAGCAGCCAACGCTTTTTCTGATGAAGCGGTTTCAGCTGTTTACCGGGTGAAAGAACGGCCAAAAACCAATCCGCTAATAGTGCATTTGGGATCTCCCGATCAACTCACTGAAGTAGCCTCTTCGGTCAGCCCCAATGCTCAGAAACTAGCGAATCATTTCTGGCCCGGACCGCTCACCCTGCTACTTCCAAAATCAGCACGCATTTCAGATCAGATAACGGCTCATAGCCCCTTTGTGGCCGTCAGAGTTCCCGATCACCCGATCAGCCTGGCCCTTTTACAGCAATTGGAGTTTCCGCTTGTGGCTCCTAGCGCCAATCGCTATACGAGTGTAAGCCCAACAACTGCCGCTCATGTGGCTACGAATTTAGGCGACCGCATACCGCTCATTCTCGACGGAGGGCCCTGTAGAAAGGGTCTAGAATCTACGGTCGTAGGTTTTGACGCAGATGACCAGCCGCAGGTATACCGGCTTGGAGCACTGACGCTTGAAGAGCTGCAGGCCATCATTCCCGAAACGACTCATTTTAAACAGAGCGACACCGAGGTTTCTCCATCTCCCGGAATGGCCAAAAAGCACTACGCTCCTACAACCCCGCTCAAGGTGGTCGATCAGTTGGAGCGCTTTTTAGTCGAGAATCAGCCGCTACAATCAGCCGCTTATGGTGTACTCAGCTTCGGACACGAGAAAACGGCACTGAAAGGCCTTACCGTTTATGAGTTATCAGCCCAAAAAAATCTAGAAGAAGCCTCTAGCCGTCTCTATGATGGGCTCTACGAGCTCGATTCGAAAGGGTTGCAATTTATAGTGGTTGAATGGTTTGAAAACCAAAAACTCGGGCGCACGCTTAACGACAAGCTGAAGCGTGCCTCAAGTTCACTTTAAGAGAAATTTTCTATCAAATAGAGATAGAATGGAATTCCAAACATTACGTTAAGCGGAAAGGTCACACCTAAAGCCATGGTCAGGTAAAGCCCCGGATTAGCTTTGGGGGCTGCGAGTTTCATTGCCGCCGGAACAGCGATGTACGAAGCACTCGCCGCCAAGATAGTTAGCAGCAGACGGTCGCCTGTTTCAGAAAGAAAGAACTGGCTTACATAGGCCACCGTCAATCCGTTTACTAGCGGAACAAGTATAGCCACCGCGAGCGCATTCTTGCTTTTTCGAAAGAACCCCTTGAGGTGTCTTCCGCAAGAAAGACCCATGTCTAGCAAGAAAATGGCGAGAAAGCCTTTAAAAATATCGGTAGTAAAGGGGGTGATGCCTTCGGCCTGAGAGTCACTAGAGATAAACCCGATGACGAGGCTTCCGGCTATGAGCAACACGCTGCCATTGGTGACCGCATGTCGCAACACCGGGGTTACCTTCTTCCATTGAAAATCTTCAGAAGAACAGAGCGAAATAAGTACCACTCCGGCTACGATTGAAGGCGCCTCCATGAGGGCCATAACCGCCACCATGTGTCCACCGTAATGTATGGATTGCAGCTCTAAGAAACTGATCGCCGTCACAAAAGTGACCGCCGAAACCGAACCGTACGATGCCGCAATAGCGCCTGCCGTCTGTGTGCCAAATGCCTTTCTGCTGAGTCCGAAAACGTAAACAGGTACGCACAAGGCTAAGATTAAACCGGCGATAAGTGCCCACAAAATCTCGGTGCTAAAAGGGCTATGAGCCAGTTCTTGCCCCCCTTTAAAGCCAATCGAGAAAAGTAGGTAAAGCGAAATGAACTTGGATGAATTCTCTGGAACATTCAGATCACTTTTGATTTGAGAGGCGAAAATGCCCAGAATAAAAAATAAAAGAGCCGGATTTCTAAAGTTTTCAAGAAGTAGATCCCACTGCATACTTTTTTGGTTGCGAAGGTGCATTTTTTAATTCATAAACATTTATGAATTAATTTTGAAACTTATATATATAAATATTTATGAATTTTACGTTCCATCAACTAAAGATTTACAGCGAGGTTGTGCGTCAGAAAAGCATCACCAAGGCTGCCAAAATTCTAAACATGACCCAGCCCGCGCTGTCGATTCAACTCAAGAATTTTAGCGGACTCTTTGAATTTCAGCTCTTTGAGCGAAAAGGAAGGTCCATAAAGGTCACCGATTACGGGCTTCAGATTTTTCACACCGCCCAAGAACTGCTCGAAAAGGCCACTCATATGAATTACCTCACTGAGGCCTTTAGAAACCTAGAGGCCGGATCGTTGCGGATCGCCTCTGTATCAACCGGAAAGTACATCATACCCTATATCGTTGCCGATTTTCTAGAGCATTACCCTAAGGTTGACCTCAATATTCAAGTGTCTAACAAAGAAGATGTGGTGACGCGCCTAAAAGATGAAGATCTCGACTTTGCGCTAGTATCGGTCATTCCAAACAGCGTACTAGTTAACGAAGAAGTCTTATTCAAGAATGAACTCTTTCTAGTGGGCAACTCTCCCGATTTCGACCCCAAAAGACCGCTGATTTACAGAGAAAAAGGCTCAGCCACCCGCCAAGCCATGGACCGCTACTTTCGAGATTCTAGCTCTAGAAAGACCTTTGAGTTAACCTCTAACGAAGCGGTAAAGCAGGCGGTAAAGGCGGGCCTTGGATACTCCATACTTCCTCGCATTGGCATAACTCATGAGCTCGCCGAACAATCGCTGTATATCATACCCCAAAAAAACTTACCTATAGTCACTCAGTGGCGCATCGTCTACAATAAACAGAAACTCTTGTCTCCAGTGGCTCAAACTTTTTTAACTTACCTCAAAGAGCACAAGGAAGCCATTATCAAAAGGCATTTTTCTGAATAGATAGCCCCATGAGCCAGCACCACCATCACAGCGTATTATCTGCCAAAAAATTGTTTTGGACGATTCTCCTAAACATCAGCATTACACTAGCTCAATTTATTGGCGGAGTGTTGTCGGGCAGCATGGCACTGCTTTCGGATGCCGTGCACAACCTAAGCGACGTGATCTCTCTGGTGGTAAGCTACACAGCCAATCGACTGGCTCATAAAGAGGCTACAACCGAAAAAACATTTGGATACAAGCGTGCAGAGATCGTTGCCGCATTTATCAATGCCATTTCTCTCATCCTCATTGCCCTCTGGCTAATCTACGAGTCTGTTCAGCGTTTGTTGAATCCCAGTGAGATTGAAGAAATGACCGTCATATACCTCTCTTTGGTAGCCATTGCTGGTAACGGACTCAGTGTTCTTTTACTCAAAAATCAACAGGCTAACAACCTCAACATCCGATCGGCCTACGTGCACTTATTTTCTGATTTGCTAGCTAGCGTGGCCGTATTAATAGGCGCAATAGCCATATCGGTATTCAATTGGCACATTATCGATCCGCTTCTAAGCATTCTGATTTCACTATACCTGATTTATTTGGGATACGATTTGCTGAAAGACTCCGTTCAAATCTTAATGCTTTACACCCCTTTCGAACTAGACCTTAAAGAAGTAATTAAGGCGGTACACGATTTTGAAGAAGTCAAAAAGCTACACCACATTCACGTCTGGAAGCTCAACGATAGTGAGATTCATCTCGAGGCTCATATTGACCTACATCAAAATCTCAATCCAAGCAGCTTCAACGAGTTGCATCAGCGCATCGAACAGGTGCTTTTAGACCGATTTAAGATCAATCATATTACCCTGCAACCCGAATACAATAAAGACGACTCTAAAGCGTTTATTGTACAAGATTAATTCTGATTTATTCGTAAATTTGTAGGTAAAAAAGTATGAAAAAGTCAGTTATCGCCCTCTTATCAGCTATCGTATTGAGTATTTCGCTTTTATCTTGTGGATCTGCTCAGAATCTTTCAAAAGAAGATGCTTCTGGAGCAGCTATTGAAACCCCTCCAAATGTGTCTTCGAATAAACTGTCGAAAACACGTCAGAAAAATTAGACAGGCCCCATAAAAAAAAGCGTTTTTACCGCTGAATGGTTCGT
>JAURPW010000121.1:0-5594 GCA_030836435.1 Flavobacteriaceae bacterium | reverse complement strand
TATATAGAGCAAATTACCCACTCGTTGTGCACCTTAGAATTCGTAATGCACCGAGAACTATACGACTGGTTTCTCGATCAACTGATTGACACAAACGCTATTCGACCTAAGCAACGGGAATTCGCCAGACGCAACTTTTCGCATACGGTTGTAAGCAAACGCAAACTATTACAACTCGTTGAAAATAAGGTTGTTGACGGTTGGGATGACCCGAGAATGCCCACCATATCGGGCATGCGAAGAAGGGGCTATCCGCCTCAGGCCATCCAAAATTTTGCCGAAACCATTGGAATAGCGAAACGCGAAAACCTGGTAGACCTTTCTCTTTTGGAGTTTCATGTGCGAGAAGCGCTAAACCTCAGCGCCAATCGGGTCATGGCTGTACTCGATCCGTTAAAGCTGGTAATCACCAACTATCCAGAAGGTGAAGAAGAGTGGTTAGAGGCCGAGAACAATCCCGAAGATGCGTCTGCCGGCGTTCGTCTTGTTCCTTTTTCGAGAGAACTGTTTATAGAGCGTGAAGACTTTAAAGAAGAGGCTCCCCGAAAATTCTTCCGCCTGAAAATAGGATCAGAGGTGCGTCTAAAAAACGGTTATATCATTGAAGCGACGGGCTGCGTTAAGGATGCAGACGGAAACATCGTTGAGGTGCATGCCACATACGACCCAAAGAGTAAGAGCGGAAGCGACACACCCGAAAGCTTAAGAAAGGTGAAAGGAACCCTGCACTGGGTTTCTGCCTCACACGCCATTGAGGCGCCTGTTCGGCTTTACGACCGCTTGTTTTCGCACGAATCGCCCGACACCCAGAAAGACAAAGACTTCATGTCTTTTCTGAATCCGGAGTCGCTTAAGGTGGTAACGGCTTATTGCGAACCTTCGTTAAAAGACGCTAAGCCTGGCGAAACGTTTCAGTTTCAGCGTTTGGGCTACTTCACGGTTGATACCAAGTCTAGAGAATTGACGTTTAATCGCACCTCTCAGTTGAGAGATGCCTGGGCGAAATTGGCTGAAGAATAAGTTTACAGGGTGTTTGCTGCGTTTGCGACACGGTTGACCACCTCTTCTTTGCCTAGGAAATGCATTAGTGCGTAAACCGACGGCCCTTTTAGAGAGCCCACAAGGGCCAATCTCAGCGGGGCCATCACTTTGCCCACCCCTATTTCAGATGTCTCGCTATAAGCCTTTAAACAAGCTTCTAGCTCTTCCTCGGTGTAGGATGTCTTTTCGCATTGCTTTAGAAATTCAGTCAGCAGGTTGGGGCTATCCTCTTTCCATTGCTTTGACGCCGCCTTTTGGTTGTATTCGCTAGGCGCCTCAAAAAAATAGCGATGCTCGTTGTACAAGTCTTGAGGTACAACTAAGCGCTCTTTGGCAAGCGATATGGCGGCACCAACGCGGTCAGCAGTCTGGGACTGTAGTTCTGGTGAAAAGGTCATGCATTGTTGGGCCAGAGACTCGTCAGAGAGCCCTTGCAAATATTGTTGGTTAAACCAGCGCAGTTTTTCAATATCGAAACGAGCCCCTGCCTTTTGAATACCTTGCATAGAGAACAGCGCTGACATCTGCTGAAGGCTCAACACCTCGTCGTCTGATTTGGTGCTCCACCCTAACAGCGCCAGAAAGTTTAAAAGTGGGGCAGACAAAAAGCCTGACTCTTTGAAGCCGGGTATTTCTTTCCATTCGAGGGGATATACCGGAAAACCTCCAATTTCTCCATCTCGCTTGCTCAATTTTCCTTTTCCGTCGGGCCTAAGAATTAAAGGTAGATGCGCAAAGGCCGGCGGCGTCCAGCCGAATGCCTCATAGAGCAGGTGGTGTAAAGGCAATGAAGGCAACCACTCTTCTCCCCTAATGACGTGAGTGATTTCCATTAGGTGGTCATCAACTACGTTTGCCAGGTGGTACGTCGGCATTCCGTCGCTCTTAAAGAGCACCTTGTCGTCTAGGGTGTTACTGTTGACCGAAACGTTTTCGCGCACCTCGTCGTAGAGGTTGATTTGTTGATCTGGCTCTATTTTGAACCGAATCACATATGGAGTGTTTGACGAAAGTAATCGGTCGACCTCGTCTGAAGAAAGACTAAGGCTGTTGCGCAAGCCGTTTCGCGTTGAGCTGTCGTAACTGAAGTGGAGTTTGCTTGCTGACGCCTCGGCTCGTTTTTGGTCTAATTCTTCTGCTGTGTCGAAGGCGTAGTAGGCGCGCCCATTTTCAATCAGCTTTTGAACGTACTCTTGGTACAAGTGCAGCCTTTCGCTTTGGCGGTATGGCCCGTATGATCCAGCATGTAAGGGACTTTCATCGGGCTCAATTTGCGCCCACTTTAGGCATTCTTGAATATAGGCTTCTGCTCCTTCTACATAGCGCGTTTGATCGGTGTCTTCAATTCGCAGTATAAAGACGCCCTCGTGTTGCTTCGCGAAGACGTAGTTGTATAGTGCTGTTCGTAATCCTCCAATATGTAGCGGTCCGGTTGGGCTCGGCGCAAATCGTACTCTTACCGACATGTTTTTTCTTTTTTCAAAGGTAGCATTATCGAGAAGATCAATTGGTATCTTTGAACCGTGGAATTACAGGTTGTATTCGAGAATTTTCCGAACACCAGAAGCCCTAAAGCGCATTGGAAAGCCGCCCTTTTTAGATGCGCCCAACACTTAAGCATTGATGCTGTTCTGGTCTTTAGGTTTGTCAGCGATGCAGAGATGCTCGAACACAATCTGCTCTACTTAGATCACGACACACTTACTGACATTCTCACTTTCGATCTAAGGGACACTCCTTCGAACGAGGTTAACATTTTGATTAGTCGTGATCGTGTTGCTGACAACGCAAGTGATTTTAATGTTTCATTTGAGCACGAACTGTTTAGAGTGATGTGTCACGGCCTGTTGCATGTCACCGGCCAAGGTGACAAGTCTGAATCAGAAGCTAAGGCCATGCGGCAACGTGAAGATGAATTAATAAACATGTTCCACGTGGAACCTATATAATATGTTTGACGAAGCGTATGATGTAATTGTTGTGGGCGCCGGTCATGCCGGCGCTGAAGCTGCTGCTGCTGCCGCCAACATGGGCATGAGCACGCTTTTGATCACCATGAATCTTCAGACTATCGGCCAGATGTCGTGCAACCCTGCCATGGGAGGTATTGCCAAAGGCCAAATTGTGAGAGAGATTGATGCGCTAGGTGGTTATAGCGGGCTGGTCAGCGATGAAAGCGCCATTCAATTTAAGATGTTGAATAGATCAAAGGGCCCTGCTATGTGGAGCCCTAGAACCCAAAATGATCGCATGTTGTTTGCTGAATCGTGGCGCATACGTCTCGAGAACACACCAAACCTTGATTTCTATCAAGAGATGGTCACGGGCCTTCTTATTAACGGAGACCGTGTTGTCGGGGTCTCGACAACGCTTGGCATTCAAATACAAGCCAAGAAGGTTGTTTTAACGAATGGCACCTTTTTAAACGGGCTTATACATATAGGTGAGAAGAATTTTGGCGGCGGTCGTGCTGGCGAAAAGGCCTCTTTTGGTATTACAGAGCAATTGGTTGATCTCGGATTTGATGCTGGCCGAATGAAAACCGGCACCCCGCCGCGAGTTGACAGTCGTTCATTAGATTACAGCAAGATGCAGCCTCAGCCCGGTGATGCTGTTCCGGGTCATTTTAGTTACCTCAGAGAATTTACCCTAGATCGTCAATTGGACTGTCATCTTACCCACACCTCTGATGAGGTGCACGATTTGTTAAGGTTGGGTTTCGACCGCTCTCCCATGTTTAATGGTAATATTCAGTCTATTGGTCCGCGTTATTGCCCCTCAATTGAAGACAAGATCAATCGATTTGCCGAAAAAGACAGTCACCAGATTTTTGTTGAACCCGAGGGTTGGCGCACGGTTGAGGTTTATGTGAACGGGTTTAGCACCTCTCTTCCAGAAGATGTTCAGTATGGCGCCTTAAGAAAGGTTAAAGGTTTTGAACAGGTTAAGTTTTTTAGGCCTGGATACGCAATAGAGTATGATTATTTTCCACCTACACAGCTGAAGAACACTCTAGAGACAAAGATTATTAAGGGCCTTTATTTTGCTGGTCAAATTAACGGCACAACGGGCTATGAAGAGGCGGCAAGCCAGGGTATTATGGCCGGAATCAATGCGGCTCTGAGTATTCAAGAAAAGGATCCGTTAGTTCTTAGGCGTGATGAAGCCTATATCGGAGTGCTTATTGATGACCTAATCACAAAGGGAACCGAGGAGCCGTATCGTATGTTTACCTCTAGGGCCGAATATCGTACCCTCTTGCGCCAAGACAATGCAGACTTTAGGTTGACTGAACTGTCTCATCGCATGGGTCTTGCTAAGGACAATCGTATGCGCGCTATGGAACTAAAGCGCAGTCAGACCGACCACATGCTTGCATTCTTTGAAAGCACTTCTTACGGTTTCGAAGAGGCGAACAGTATGCTAGCCGGCCTTGACTCTGCTTTGGTCAAGCAAGACGACAAGCTTAAGAAGCTGTTGTCACGCCCTAACGTAAGCCTGCAAGATATGAAGGAGCTTACTCCTGTTTCAGCGTATTTTGAAGAACACCAGGTTAGTGATGAGGTTTTAGAACAGGTCGAGGTTACCATTAAATATTCTGGATATATTGACAAAGAGCGGGCCAATGCCGACAAGCTAACTCGCCTAGAACACGTAAAGATACCTGACGAGTTTGATTATAAAGAGCTGAAATCGTTGTCCTTTGAGGCCCGGGAAAAATTGAGCGCCATCAAGCCGGCCAGTGTCTCGCAAGCCTCTAGAATTAGCGGCGTGTCACCTTCTGACATCAGTATTCTGCTTATTCACCTAGGCCGATAGGTTCCACGTGAAACATTGCTAATGAAATGCATTGATTATTTTCTGAGCCAAGAGGTTTTTGAGCTTGTTTTTCAAGAAGAGATTAAGGCCTATCGCACTTCTCCAGTGCCCCATGATCTCGGGCGCTACTACCGTTCCCAAGAGTATTTCTCGCATTCGAACACAGGTCAGACTTTGGCAGCGAGAGTATACGCCGTCGCCAAATTTTTCAGAAACCGCAGCAAGTGGCGAGCGGTTTTGAGCCATTATGATGGGGGCTCTGAAGCCCTGAAATTAAGCGTGCTCGATTTTGGCAGCGGGGATAATAGTTTTGTTTTTTCGGCTCCTAGTAACGTTTCGGCTAAAGGCTACGATCCGTTTACAGGCCAAAACACCCAGAATCATCTGGGGTCACTCGAGACCCTCGTTTCTCAAGGCTCGAGTTTTGACGCGATTACGCTTTGGCACAGCCTAGAGCACACGGCCGACCCGCTAGATACGTTGAGAAAATTGGTCGACATGCTCAAGCCGGGCGGATGTCTCCACGTCGCTGTCCCAAACTACAACTCTTGGGATGCAAAGCATTACAAAAACTTTTGGGCGGGTTACGATGTGCCCAGGCACTTATGGCATTTTTCTTCGGAGAGTTTTGGCCCTGTGAGCGAGCAGCTGGGATTGGCGTTAATAGATCAGCAACCTCATTGGTTTGATGCGTTTTATGTGAGCTACCTGTCTGAAAAATATAAAGGGAGCGC
>JAURPW010000120.1:0-2650 GCA_030836435.1 Flavobacteriaceae bacterium | reverse complement strand
TTATCCGATCCAGGACATTTTTCTGCCATGGGGCACATCCTTAAGCTTCATGAAGAGCGAAAACAACAAAAAGGAACCTTTACCGAACGGCATAAAAAACGATATGCCGAAAAGCAACGGATAGAAAATCAAAAGACTTGGATTTCGTTCATTATTTCGATTTTGATTTTCGCGATTCTCTCCATTTTCTTTTACCGCCAGGTGATGACGCTGTAAAACTTTTAGTTCTCCACATCATTTGGTTTAGGCGTAATTGATGGCCAATTTAAAGGGCATGCAGTTCTATCAGAAATACGAAATACGTGCCCTCAATCTTTTGCTTCGAGAAGGCTACACGCTCATAGCAAAAGATTATCGCGTGGGGCACCACCAAGCGGATTTAGTGGTAAAAAAGCTGAATGTACTCTATGTGGTCGAGGTTAAATACCGAAAAACCATTCCGGAGGAGGCCTGGCAATGGGTCACTTCAGCACAATTTTACCGGTTATTAAAATTAGGCGCGGGCCTTCTTAGGGAGCACCAGTGCTCAGAACTTCAAGTATTGCTTGTTGGGTTTTCGAATGAATTGGACACCCCTCTCCTGCTCCCGCTAGATGTTAACTGAAATTTTGTGGCATTTGAATTGCAGTGGGCCTAAGCAACTACCTTTGTAAAAATTACCGCACCATGCGCAATAGCCGTTCCAACAATAGAGGCCCAAGAAAATCTGATAGCGATAATCGTTTTGCTTCAGGCAACCGCACCCCAAGATTCACCGATAACGAAGGGGAGCAAAGTGGTCCTAAAAGAGACTTTAAAAAAGGTCCTGCCAATTTTAAGCGCGTGAAACGTAAGAGTGCTGAGGAACTCATAGGTTCGAATGAAGAAATTCGTTTAAACCGCTATTTATCGATCGCAGGCATTTGCAACCGCAGAGAGGCAGATGATCTTATTGCAGCAGGTTTGGTAGAGATCAACGGCAAAGTGGTGACTACAATGGGCTACAAGGTGAAACCCACAGATACTGTTAAGTTCAATGGAAGCCTAATAAAGAGTGAGAAGAAAAAATACCTTTTGTTGAATAAGCCGAAAGGATTCATCACCACTGTAAATGACCGCCACGTTAAAAAAAGTGTGGATGAATTAATCGGCAATGCTACTCGTGAACGTTTATATCCCGTGGGCACCATGGATCGATCCATGACCGGTGTTCTGCTCTTCACGAACGATGCAGATACTGCTAAAAAACTGACGCATCCCGTAAAAGGAGCTGTTCAAATTTTAAGCGTAGTTCTTGACAAGCCGCTACAAAAAGGACATCTAACTGCTATAGCAGGCGGAATTGAACTAGAGGACGGCAAGGCGATCATCGAAGAAATCAAATATGCCGATGAGCACAATAAACGAGAGGTTGGAATTCGTTTGCAAAGCGGTAAAAACCGTCTGATCCACCGAATTTTTGAAAAATTCGGCTACACTGTGGAGAAGATAGACCGCATGTCTTTTGCCGGCTTAACTAAGAAGAACTTGGACCGAGGACATTATCGCCTTCTCGATTCTAAAGAAATAGGTTTTCTAAAAACTCGTTAATCTTTGATGAAGAGCGCGTTCAAAATACTATTGTCCCTCGCGCTCATTCTCTGCCTGCTCATTGCAGGGGGAGCAGGATACATCTATTACAACCAAGATGAAATCATAGCCGGCGGTGTTGAAAAGCTAAATAAACAGCTGAAGACACCCGTCTCGGTAAGCACAATCGATCTTGATTTATTCTCCGGTTTTCCAAGGGTTCGCATTGTACTGAATGATGTGCTTATTGAAGATCCCTTTACTGGAACAGCACCGCTTATTAAAGCGGGAGAAGTGGGCCTAGGCATGAACGTTGTTGGCGTCTTACAAGGTGATTACACGATTGAAGAACTGGCCGTATCAAATGGAGAAGTGCACCTACGTCACGATAAAAAGCGAGGTGATAATTGGGATTTGTTCGTGGAATCCGACACCGCCTCCGCGGAGATCAACCTTCAGCACTTTGAGGCAAGACAAGTAGAATTGACTTTTGACGCTTATGAAGATGATTCTTATTACGAGGCCTTCATAGTTGATTTAACAGCTTCCGGAAGCTTAGGAGAAATCGTGATTTTCGATGTTAATGCCACCCTTGAGCACACCTTTGTCACCATCGAGCAAAGTAAGTTTTTGGTGGATGCCCCATTGAAAGGCGGAGCAAACGTAATGTTCAGCGAATCCGATTGGCAAATAGATGCCGAAGGATTAAGACTGGCTGGATTTCCCGTTGAACTCTTTTTGAATTCAAACGGCGGAAGCATCAGCGCTCAAGCTATGGACCTAACGGTAGCACTTCCTTATGCACCATTATTTGAATTACCGGAAGACGTTAACATTTCCGGTTTGAAAGCCGACTGGACTTGGTCAGGATCCTATGAAGATTGGAATGTAATATTCGCTACCAATGGCTCAAGCATGACCTACAATGGCATTTCAATTCCTTCTGTATCCTGCTCAGGTCAATTTTCCTGGGGTGCCCAACCCAGTATTGAGGTACGTGACTTAAATGTTAAAACGAAAACGGGTGAAATTTCTGGAACGCTTTCCATTAATGGGGCGCGACCTCAGCTCATTACGAATTTAAAAGGCGGATCTAACCTAA
>JAURPW010000119.1:0-3579 GCA_030836435.1 Flavobacteriaceae bacterium | reverse complement strand
CGGAAATTTTAAGCCCATTACCAGACGAAATGATCCCGAAAAGAACGCAGCAGAACACGGGGTGTTCTACAATCATTCTCATGCCTCAAGAGCACTAGAGCTCGCGATTGTGGGGCGCCATCACTTGTTGATGTTCGGCCAACCGGGAATCGGTAAATCTATGCTCATTGATCAGTATGCTAAAGTATTACCACATCTAAGTAGCGATCAAAAAAAGAAAGTGTGGCCCCTTCATGTGAAGCGTAAAAAGCCCTTGTTAAACCATATACCGATAGAGTACATGAAGGTCAATACTACGGTTACCGAATTGTATGGGGGTGGAACAAAGCCTTATCCGGGCTTTATCTCTTTGGCGCATGACGGGCTACTCGTAGCCGATGAGATAGACCAGTACTCAAGGGCTCTTCTTGAGGCTTTAAAAACGGCATTGGAGTGGGAGGAGGTCTTACTCGAAAAGCACCATTACTCGATCAACTATCCTTCGGCATTTACGCTTATAGGTAGTTGTAATACCGATTTGGAACAGACCGACAACGGACTTTTCTCAGATTCTTTTCTCGATCGAATAGATTTGGTGATCAAGTTACACAAGCCCGATATGAGTAGGTCGCTTGACGTGTTCAATTACGATTCTGTTTCTGCTCGATTAGAGCAAGCACTGGGCTACAAATCAGAATTTGAATCATCAATGCATTGCGCTCAACCCCTAGAATGCTTAGAAAAACTGCCCTTTTCAAAAGAAGCGCTCGCTCTGGTGGAACGTTTGAAATGCAACGAAAGAACTTCTGTGCGCCGCATAAACCGCTGGTTGTCTACTGCGTTGTCGCTTCTTTTTATTGATCAAAAAACAACAATTGATGAAAAAATACTCCTGGAAGCGCTGAGCTTTCGAAAGCTACTCTAGCTGATATAGCTCCAGAGAATTTTACCCTTTAGCATCATTTTCAAGGGTTTTATTAGGCACTGATGAGCAGGGTTTTTGAATTCAGGATCGTCTTCTAATAGCTGCTGAACGCGTTTTCTAATGGTTGAAAGCAAAGCACTGTCTTCGATGAGGTCGGCAAATTTTAGTTGCAGACTTCCGCTTTGTTGTGTTCCCATGATATCCCCAGGCCCTCGCAAGCGTAAATCGATTTCAGAAAGCTCAAAACCACTGCTATGCTTTACCATGCTACTCATACGAATCATAGCATCTTCTGAGAGTTTTGGCTTGGTCATGAGAATGCAATACGATTGATGGGCCCCTCGGCCCACTCTACCTCTTAGCTGATGTAACTGCGCCAAACCGAATCGTTCGGCGCTCTCTATTACCATTACCGTGGCATTGGGAACATTAACCCCAACTTCAATGACGGTAGTGGCCACCATGATTTGAGTAATTCCCTTCTCGAATTGCTTCATCTCATAATTCTTGGCCTCAGCACTCATTTGTCCGTGGAGTATAGATATTGCGTATTGAGGAGACGGAAATTCGCGGCTTATACTTTCGTATCCGTCCATTAAATCTTTGTAGTCTAATGCTTCGGACTCTTTTATGAGTGGATACACTACGTACACTTGGCGCCCGAGTGCTATTTGTTCTTTGAGGAACGCGAAAACCTTTAGGCGAGCTCCGTCGTTTCTATGGGAGGTAACGATTGGAGTTCTGCCCGGAGGCAATTCGTCAATGACCGAAATATCTAGATCACCGTAAACACTCATCGCCAGGGTCCTAGGAATAGGGGTAGCGGTCATCACCAATATATGCGGGGGTAATGGAGACTTACGCCAGAGTCTAGAGCGTTGAGCCACCCCAAAACGGTGCTGCTCATCTATGATCGCCAAGCCGAGATTGGCAAACACCACTTGATCTTCAAAAACGGCATGTGTACCAATGAGTAGATGAAGTGTGCCATCTAAAAGCATTTCATGTATGCTGTTACGTTCTTTTT
This sequence comes from Flavobacteriaceae bacterium, assembly GCA_030836435.1. Taxonomy (GTDB): domain Bacteria; phylum Bacteroidota; class Bacteroidia; order Flavobacteriales; family Flavobacteriaceae; genus UBA3478. Next base: position 1,648 of record JAURPW010000119.1, on the reverse strand, counting down.
TCGTGCTTGATCCGGTTAATAATCGCACTGTAAGCCCAAGTGGTGTTAACTGCGCACTAAGGTCTTCAAAGTGTTGCTGGGCTAAAATTTCGGTTGGAGCAACTAGGCACGACTGCGATTGATTGCCAATCGCTATAAGGCACGAAAGAAGCGCAACCATAGTTTTACCTGACCCCACGTCTCCCTGCAACAGACGATTCATCTGAAGCCCAGAGCCCATATCATTTCGAATTTCACGCATGACCCTTTTTTGGGCCTCTGTAAGTTCAAAGGGTAACGCCTTTTGGTAGTACTGCAGAAATAAGTCGCCTACGGTATCAAATTTTCGACCTTTTACTGCTTGCTTTCGATGCTGTTTCTTCATCAATAGGCCCAGTTGCATGTAGAACAATTCTTCAAACTTTAAGCGATCGAGCGCCGATTGAGTTTGTCCAAGGTTTTCTGGACTATGAATGCGCCTTAGCGCTTCGGTTTTGGAAGCAAAACGGTGTTCTTTAAGCAGGTAAGGTGGTAATGTCTCCGCTAACCAAAAGTCTTTAGCCGTAACTATAGACTGCAGAATGCCACGGTATAAACGTTGAGATATTCCTGCCTTTTGAAGCTTTTCGGGTATGGCATATATGGGCTCGATATCTCCAGAATAGGCCGTTAGCGATTGGTCTCCTAGTGGTGAAATTTCGGGGTGCACGATAGAGAATCGATCTTGAAAACGATTGACTTTACCAAAGACGCGAACACGCTGATTTTCTTTTAATTGCTTTTGAATATACTGATGCCCTTTGAACCAGATGAGCTCAAGTTGGCCTGTTTCGTCTGTCAACTCGGCCGACAATCTAAAGCCTTTTGATTGCGGAATAAGGCGAATATTAGAAAGGGTTCCGGCTATTTGTACAAGTGTATTTTCAAGCTTAACGGTAGAAATCGGGCTCAAAGTTCGTTTGTCAACATAACGCGAAGGGGTGAGTAGCAGCAAATCATAGATAGTAGACACCCCTAATTCAGCACGAATCATGGCAGCCCGTTTAGGGCCCAGGCCTTTTATCGTTGAAATAGGGAACTCTAAGAACGATGAAGTGTGCATACGCGCAAACTTATCTAAATTAGTGCTTTGAATGAAATCCTAGCCAAATATGCGTGCCATTGTCATTTCGGGGGGCGGAAGTAAAGGAGCCTTTGCGGGCGGGGTTGCTCAATACCTAATAGAACGTCAACAGCGAGATTACGATCTCTTTGTAGGCACCTCTACAGGAAGTTTATTGCTCATTCATTTAGCTCTCCAGAAAATTGAAAAGCTTCATTCAGTTTACAAAGAAGTAGACGCAAACAAAATATTCAACTTGAACCCGTTTATTACCCGAAAGAAAGACGGCGTGGTTCAATTACACATTAACCATTTCAATGTGTTGCGCAGCTTTGCTAGGGGGAACAAAACATTCGGTGAAAGTAAAAGTCTGAGGGCATTTTTGGGACAACACATAACCGCATTTGAATTCGAATCGGTAAAGCAAAGTGATAAAGACATTTTGGTCACTGTCTCGAATTTAAGTAAGAATCAGATCGAGTATAAGTCTATCAAAGACTGCACTTACGATGATTTTTTAGATTGGATTTGGATTTCGGCCAACTATATTCCATTTATGTCGCTTGT
>JAURPW010000002.1:0-8390 GCA_030836435.1 Flavobacteriaceae bacterium | reverse complement strand
TTATTTGGCATTTAGTCAATCGCTTAATTCAGTTGAAGAGCGTATAAGTGTTTTACACGCAAATACCGCACGTCTGTTCAATAACTTAAAAGACCTTCAGGCTATCAACGAATTGGGTTTACAGTTGGCTGCTTTAAAAAAGCAAAGTACGGTTAGCCCCTCTCGTGATGAGGTTGGTGAAAAGGATGTAGATACCGCTTTGAGTAACCTAAGAATGGCTTCTCGCGGATTTTCAACTACCTATGGACCAACACCTTTACACAAGAGATCATTGAGTCAGGCCAAGGAACTACTTAAGGCTGACATGGATCAGTTAGATGGTATTATGTTGAGTCTAAATGAGTTCATCAACGTACTCGAGTCTACAAGAGGGATAAAGGTTATTCATTAATCTCACAGTTCAAATTTCAAAAAGCCGCTCATTTGAGCGGCTTTTTTAATTCGTGCCATCTAGATATTCACGTGCCCTTAGTGGCTGATCGGTATTGATGTAATCGAGCCCTGACTCTATGCTCCAATTCCAGGCCTTTGGGGTATCAGGCACAGCCCATAATCGAACGGGTTTATCAAAGGTCTTTGCCCTATTTATAAAAGAAGTCAATCGTTCACGGTTGTCTTTCGTTAGCACTGCCTCTCCGTTCCAATTTGAAAATCGCCTAAACGATTGGCTGATCATGGCCACTTTAGACCAAGATTCTATTGGGGTTTGATCTATTTCTTGACAATCAAAAAATAGGTAATCAGGGTAATTCAGGTAGTCTTTGGGTGAAGGCCTATTTCCGGATATTACCAGTCGTATGCCGCTGTCCAGTGATGGGTAGGTGAAGGGCAGAATGGCCTCTGCCGCTCCGATAACGGCCTCTAGACTTTGATAAGCCTCGGTTTTAATATCGATTAATAGGTAAAGGTTTGTAACCCTCGGATCTTCATCGAGGACTAACTGCAACAGCGGTTCTATATAAGCTGATTGAAGCGTTTTAGTTGAATCTATGCTCTCGAGCTCGTGGGCGACGTATAAAATGGAGTCTTTTAAGATTACATCGACCTCAATAGAAGAAGCATTGGCCTCAAGTGCCCCGAAAAGGGGCTTCGGTTGGGCATAGTCGTTGTGTGAGTGAATGCCTATTTGGGCCAGTGCTCCCCAGGTAAACCCTATAAAAACAACTAAAACGAATCTTTTCATGGCCACGGATACTGCTTTGCTTATTGAAAATACCTATTTTGAATCAAATGCACGTACAATGAGAAAGTGGTTTGTTTTTTCTGTGGCTTCGCTAGCTACTGTAGGCTTTGGTCTGGCGCTTTTGGGCGAGGCCATTATCGCAAAATCGAAAGATGAATCGTGGTTCTGGTTGGGCACCCTTGCTCTAATAGTTATCAATACGGGGCTTTCGCTTCTGGGCCGAGCGGTCATCGAACGATTAAAATTACCGTAGATGTCAGATTTGAATTTGACCGCTGTTCAGATTGAGTTTGATCCAAACGCCCTGTGGCTATTGAACCTAGCATTGGGCTTTATCATGTTTGGTATTGCCTTAGAGATTAAGCCGGCACATTTTAAACTGCTCTGGGAGTCTCCTAAACCTGTTTTTGCGGGGCTATTCAGTCAGTTTGTCGCCCTTCAACTGGTCACGTTGATCTTAGTTTGGCTGATTGAACCCGCGACTGATATTGCTTTGGGAATGTTTTTAGTGGCGGCTTGCCCGGGGGGCAATGTCTCTAATTTCATGAGTCATTTTGCAGGCGGAAATAGCGCCCTTTCGATTAGCTTAACGGCCGTTTCATCGGTTGCGGCAGTGATTATGACCCCATTGGTTTTTAATACTATGGTTTACGTCTACCTAGAGACTACCTCAGTTATTACGAATTTTTCGATTTCTTTTCTCGACATGTTTGAGGTGGTCATTCTTATTTTAGGAATCCCCCTGTTACTCGGAATGACCTTCGCCCATTTTCTGCCTCTATGGTCAAAAAGGCTTGCGGCCATTTTTAAGTGGACATCTGTTTTCTTCTTTGTTTTTTTAGTCGTTTTAATGATCGTTCAAAATCAATCGGCTTTTCAAGCCAGTATTGCTTCACTATTTTCAGTGGTTGTGGTCCACAACTTAGCGGCTTTAGTCACCGGATTTTCGGTCGCCCTTCTGTTTGGTTTAGGCCTAGCTGAAAGACGAACCTTGAGCATAGAGACTGGCATTCAGAACTCAGGTCTTGGTCTGCTACTGATATTTTCTTTCTTTGATCAAAACAAAGGAATGGCCGTGGTGGCTGCCCTTTGGGGCATTTGGCATCTTATTTCAGGTATGTCTCTGGCCTTGTTCTGGTCAAAACGATGAGTTGTGATGGTGTCTAATGTGTTAGTTTCAGGGGTTAAAGGGTTCTTGCGCATAGCGTTGCGACTGTACTTTAGAGAAATCAGACACGCTTCGCATCAAATAGATCAACATCGACCGCTGCTCTTTTTGGCCAACCATCAGAATGCGCTAATCGATGCGTTGCTCATCGCCGCCTTTAACCGTCGTAAAACCTATTTTTTGGTGCGCTCAGATGTGTTTAAACGCAAAAGGGTTGCGCGCATATTACGTTACTTTGGCTTGAGGCCTATTTTTCGTATACGAGATGGCAAGCATTTGGTTAGCCAAAATGAGCCTATTCTCAATTTTTTTGCTGAGGTCTTGGTTAAGGGTGATTGTGTCCTCCTTTTTCCTGAAGGAAATCACTCACTTAAACGAAGGGTAAGGCCCCTTCGAAAGGGTTTTATTGCTATCGCAGATAAGGCATTTGCACTAGATAACAATCTCGATTTGGGACTGGTCACCGTTGGTCTGAGCTACCAGAATGCCACTTGTTTCAGAGATCGTGTGCATATTCATTACGCCGATGCCATTGATGCCACAAGTCTGTTTGCTGAAGGCTCTGAATCTGATAAGTTTAGAGGTAAGAAAGAACGCGACAAAGATATTTTAGACTTTATCCACCAGCGCTTATCGATCTGCACGGTGCACATCGCTTCAGAGCATTACGATACTATCGAACAGCAATTAATCCGCGAAAAAGCAGACTTTCTGCAGATTCAAGCGGTAAATGCACGGATCGCCGAATTGACAGAATCTATCAGTAGTGATCGAAGCGAAGAATGCCAGGCCCAAACTGCGCCCTGTGAAGGGAGCCGCCTAAAGCTCGTGATCAACATTCTCTTCTGGCCGTTGGTATTTATTTGGCGCAGGCGTATCCGGCCGCTGATCAAAGAAGATGAATTTGTGAGTACATTCAGGTTTGCCTATTTCACCTTTTTGCTGCTAGCGGGCCTGCTGCTATTAGCTCTTTTTTTAATTTGTTTACTTTAGGGGTAAACCTGTAGACTCATGAGTGATTCACAATTTAGCAAGCCCGAACATCAAATGTATTGCGCCGAATGCGGAAAATTAATCAGCAAAAAGGCATCTATGTGCCCGAATTGTGGACTCTCTTACGAAGAGGCTCCCAAACAACCTTTCAATGCTGAACCGCGTTTTTTAGCCACACTTCTTCTGTGCTGGTTTTTGGGAGTGTTTGGGGTGCATCGCTTTTATACGGGCCACACCACCATTGGTGTGATTCAGTTATTCACCTTGGGCGGATGCGGTATCTGGGTCATCATTGACTTTATACTTATTGTAACGGGCGGATTCAAAGACGCAAACGGCATTCCTATTCGGGCCAATGGCTAGATCAATCGCTCTACTTTTCAGTCAGAAATTTATGCTTTCTGCAGTGGTAGTGTATCAACTAACCACAGGCCTTATGGCGGAATACGGCGCGATAGACCTGATGATTCCCTGCCTATTCAAGACCTTTTTTCACGTTGAGTGTTGGGGGTGTGGCCTATCTTCTGCGGCCATAGAACTGCTTCATTTTCGCTTTAGCCTAGCGGCTGAGAAGAATCCAATCATCTTTGCTGTAGTGGGTTTGGTGGCGTATTATTTCGCAAAGCACTCCCTTTTATTTGCAGACCCAAATACAGTTGGCGAATAGAAAATTCAAAAAAAAACGATAGCGAGTTTTATAGAATTCATTTTTAGTTAGTTTTGCCGAAAAATGTAGCCTGCGGGTTGCAACCTTAACGTTTTGAAAATGAATGTTATGCTCGGGCCCAAGGGTGTGTTGAAGTTCGTCCTAAAAGCCGTATTTAGTGGAGTACGCCGAGCAAAAGGTCTAACTTCAAAAATGATTTCATTTCTAATGCGCGAGCGCATTGTGCTTAGCTTGTCTGAGTTGCAATCGCAGTCGAGCACGCATATACGCATTTAGAGGAGCCTTCAAAACAGAGCCCTACCTTTACAGCCCTTTTTGATTTTAGACCCCTTTAAATGCTTTAATGAAAACAAAATACATCGATTTAATAGACCAGACCTACTTTTTTCCGCAGGAAGAATTTACCCTACGTGACGACAATCTTCTGTTTCACGGTATAGACCTGATGCAACTCGTTGAGCAATACGGCTCTCCGATCAAGTTTATGTACCTGCCTAAGATTTCTGAAAATATTTTAAAGGCCAAGCAGTGGTTTGCGGACGCCTTCAGAAAATACGATTATCACGGCGCCTACCACTACTGTTACTGCACCAAGAGTTCTCACTTTAGACATGTAATTGAACGGGCTCTTGACACCGGAGTATACATTGAAACTTCATCGGCCTCTGATCTCTCTATAGTGAATGTTTTGCTGAATGAAAAAAAGGTCAAGCCCACAGACTGGGTTATTTGCAATGGATTCAAGCAACAAGAATACGTAGATAAGATAGCCGAGTTGATGACTTCAAAGGCAGTGAATGTTCTTCCTGTTTTAGATAACTATGTAGAAATTGAGCAGCTTAAATCTAAGACCTCCGAGCCGTTTTCAGTGGGTATTCGCATTGCTTCTGAAGAAGAACCTAAATTTGAGTTTTATACGTCTCGTTTAGGGATAGGGTATAAGAACATTGTTCCGTTTTATAAACAGTACATTCAAGACGATCCGCAGATCTCGCTGCGTATGTTGCATTTCTTTATCAACACGGGCATTCGCGATACGGCCTATTACTGGAATGAGCTTCAGAAATGTTTAAAAGTATATGTGGGACTTAAGAAGATATGTCCTACGCTCAATTCTCTAAATATTGGCGGAGGCTTTCCAATAAAGAATTCACTAGCCTTTAGCTACGATTACGCTTACATGGTCGACGAAATCGTAAATCAAGTGCGCATAGTTTGTGAAGAAGCTGGTATTGAGGTGCCTGATTTGTACACCGAATTCGGAAGTTATACCGTCGGTGAAAGTGCCGGGACTATTTACAAGGTGCTTTATCAAAAGCAACAGAATGATCGAGAGAAGTGGAACATGATCGATTCTTCTTTCATCACCACAATGCCTGATTCTTGGGCTATCAATAAACGGTTTATCATGTTGCCCCTCAATCGCTGGAACGATACCTATGAGCGCGTATTACTGGGCGGAATAACCTGTGACAGTGACGATTATTACAACTCAGAACAGCATGTGAATGCGATTTATTTACCGCGCTTCAGTAAGTCTTATCCGCTGTATATTGGATTCTTTCACACAGGGGCTTACCAAGAAACGGTTGGCGGATTTGGAGGGCTTCAGCACTGCTTGGTGCCCCAACCGAAGTATGTTTTATTAGATCGAGACGAAGCTGGTAACCTTACTTCAACGCTTTTCAAGGAACAGCAAACAGCATTAGAATTTTTAACTCAACTCGGATATACGCAATGAAAACATTTGCAGGAATTCCTGTAGAATTCGCCGGAGCTGATCGCTCAAAGGTATCACTCATTCCGGTCGCCTACGACGGAACAAGTACATGGGGAAAAGGGGCTGACAAAGGGCCAGAAGCCTTTTTAGACGCTGCCGAAAACATGGAACTCTATGACATTGAGACGCAGTCTGAAGTCTACAAAGAGGGTGTCTATCTGCATCAAACGCTTCAGGGTTTTTCAACCCCAGATGCCATGGTTGAAGCCGTTTACGCCAAATTTAAAGACCAGTATACACGCGGTAAATTGGTGAGCATGATAGGTGGAGAGCATTCGGTCTCTATAGGTGCCATTCGCGCAACCGCCGAGTTCTTTGACGACGTTACGGTGGTTCAACTTGATGCGCATACCGATCTAAGGGAGTCTTATCTAGGGTCGAGATACAATCATGCATGCGCACTCTTTGAAGCCCAGCAGACTACCAACCTGATACAGGTCGGAATCCGCTCTATGGACAAACTCGAGCAAGACCGGGTAGATCCTGAGCGCGTGTTTTATGCTCATGAATTAGAAGCTGATGAGTTTTGGATGGATACGGCCATCGACTTGATGACTGAAAACGTGTATATCACAATAGATCTAGACGCGTTTGATCCGTCTATACTTCCGGCAACCGGAACTCCGGAGCCCGGAGGTATGTTGTGGTACGAGACGCTTTACTTTTTGCAGCGCATCATTACCGAAAAGAAATTGGTAGGCTTTGATATCGTTGAACTCTGCCCCAATGAATTTTCAAAACCCTCAAACTTTTTAGCGGCCAAATTGTATTACAAAATACTATCTTATCACTTTACAAAAGAACTATGAGCGTAAGCGCCTTTATCGAAAATCACTACAAACATTTCAATGCAGCTGCTCTAGTAGACGCAGCTAAGGGCTACATCGCTCAGATTGATCAGGGCAACAAGATGCTTGTGTCTCTGGCTGGAGCCATGAGCACCGCTGAGATGGGGCGCATTCTTACGCCAATGATTGCACAAAACAAGATCCACATTATATCATGCACTGGGGCTAACCTAGAAGAAGATGTGATGAATTTGGTGGCTCATAGCCACTACGAACGCATTCCGAATTACCGCGACCTTTCACCAGAGCAAGAGCGTGATCTGCTCGACAGAGGATTGAACCGCGTAACAGACACCTGTATTCCAGAAGAGGAAGCTTTTCGAGTGCTTCAGAAATACATGTTTAAGTTATGGAAGTCGGCTGAGGATAAAGGAGAGCGTTACTTTCCGCATGAATTTCTGTATCAGCTATTGCTTTCGGGAGATTTAGACGCTCATTTTCAGATTCCGGTTGAGCATTCGTGGATGATGACGGCCGCGAAGAACAACTTGCCGATGGTGGTTCCTGGATGGGAAGACTCAACCATGGGAAACATCTTTGCGAGCTATGTGATTAAAGGAGAGCTGAAGGCCTCCACAGTGAAGTCTGGAATCGAATACATGGCTTACCTGGCTGACTGGTATAGACAACAAAATCAAGTAGGCTTTTTTCAAATTGGAGGCGGAATAGCCGGAGACTTTCCGATCTGTGTGGTTCCGATGCTTTACCAAGATCTCGAACTCGAACAAACGCCTTTTTGGAGTTATTTTTGTCAGATTAGCGACTCTACAACCAGTTACGGTTCGTACTCGGGAGCAGTGCCTAACGAAAAGATCACCTGGGGCAAGTTGGATATCGACACTCCAAAATTTATTATTGAATCAGACGCGACCATTGTTGCACCTTTAGTTTTTGCCTATATATTAGGGTACTGATGAAACGAGTTATAATTGATTACAAGAAGTTAAGCGCCGACCAAAGGCAGGCATTCTCTGATCTTTACAGCGAAGGATATGGAGATAACGAGCTTATGACGCTTACTATGGGCAACGGAACTCGAGTGAGTTGCTTGCCTTTGTCTTTTGAAGACACTTCATTTTTGGTAAAGATTGGTTCTGTTTCTAAAGACTTTTGGGATGCAGACTTTCTCGATAGCATAGAGCCTATGGAAGGCGTTGATTTTGAAGATTAACCTTCCTTAAGAAAACAGGCCGATTTTTCTTCTAGAAAATTGGCCTGTTTACCTTTAAAACAAAAATGCAGTATCTCATTCACAAGGCCTCCGATAGGGGCCAAGCCAATTTCGGCTGGCTAAAATCACACCACAGTTTTAGTTTTGGTTCGTACTACGATCCCAATAAGATGCAATTTGGTGCGCTACGCGTTTTAAACGACGATTGGGTAGAGGCTGGAGCAGGTTTTCCTAGGCATGGCCATCGCGACATGGAAATTGTTTCTATTCCGCTTTCAGGCGATCTAAAACACGAAGACAGCACCGGAACTTCGGCAGTGATTCGCTCAGGAGATGTGCAGGTGATGAGCGCAGGAACTGGTATTGAACACAGCGAATTCAATGCCAGTGATGATCAGGCAGTAGCCTTTCTTCAGATTTGGGTCATGCCCCGTGAACGAGGAGTGGTTCCTAGGTACCAACAGGTCTCATTGCCCGAGCCATTTCCAGCCCAGCGCTGGGTGCAGTTGGTGTCGCCCTATGATGGTTCCGAGGGGGTCTTTGTGCATCAAGACGCCTGGTTTTTTATGGCTGAGTTAGG
>JAURPW010000118.1:0-6418 GCA_030836435.1 Flavobacteriaceae bacterium | reverse complement strand
CTTTCAGTGAGAGCTTACAACTGCTTGAAAGCTGCTGATGTAAGAACTCTTGGCGACTTGGTGAAACTAGAGATTTCTGACATGATGAAGTTCAGAAACTTCGGTAAAAAATCACTTACGGAGTTAGAGGAGCTTGTTCAGACTAAGGGATTAGAATTTGGGATGGACCTCGCTAAATATAAATTGGATAGAGACTAAGAGATTATGAGACACGGAAAGAAAATAAATCACTTAAGCCGTACCGCGTCGCACAGAAGTTCGATGTTGGCTAACATGGCTTGTTCACTTATAGAACATAAACGCATTCAGACAACCACTGCCAAGGCCAAGGCGTTGAAGCGCTATGTTGAACCGATTATTACCAAGGCCAAGCCTGAGAATAACGAAAATACAGAGCGCAATACACACAATCGCCGTATCGTCTTTAGTTATTTGAGAAGTAAAGAGGCGGTAACGCAGTTGTTCTCTGAGGTTGCCGAAAAGGTGGCAGACAGACCAGGTGGGTATACCAGAATAGTAAAATTAGGAAATCGATTGGGTGATAACGCAGACATGGCCTTGATCGAGCTCGTTGACTTTAATGAGACCTATGACACTGGAGCTAAAAAGAAATCTACTCGTAGAAGAAAGAAAGCGACAACTAGTTCAGATGCGCCCGCAAAAGAAGCGGTAGTTGAGGCTCCAGTTGAAGAGCAGACTAATTCAGAAAGCGCAGCAGCGGAAGTAGCAGTAGAAGCAGCTGTTGAAGAAACTCCTACAATTGAAGATCAGGCTACAGATGAGGCCTCTGATGTTCAAGATGACCAAGAGGATTCAAAGAAGGATGCTACTGAGTAATTCATGTTGTTGATTACTTTCGTATAGAACCTTAAAGGATGCTCCACAAGAGTATCCTTTTTTTATGTTTTTTTGTTTTAAACGCTTTAAATGAAATACCACAAACGCAAGAGAGCACTCCTACTTTTAGAAGATGGTACCATCTTCTATGGAAAGTCGGTTTCAGATAAAGAACATACGGCCTTTGGTGAGATCTGCTTTAATACGGGTATGACTGGCTATCAAGAGATTTTTACCGATCCGAGCTATTTTGGACAGATTATGGTGCTTACCAATGCGCACATAGGAAATTACGGAGCAGCCAATGATGAAGTCGAGTCAGAAAGCATAAAAATTGCAGGGCTGGTCTGTAAAAATTTCAGTTATACCTATTCTCGTCCGCATGCCGATGAGAGCTTAGAACAGTTTCTAGAGCGAAATGAGACCTTTGCTATTTCAGATGTCGATACGCGCGCACTAGTAAGTCATATCAGAGAGCACGGTGCTCAAAATGCGGTCATATCTACTCGAGTAGACGAAGTTGAGGCACTTAAAGAAGCTCTAAGCGCTGTCCCTTCAATGGCTGGACTTGAGTTGTCTTCAAAGGTTTCTACTAAAGAGCCTTATTTTTTTGGAGAGCCCGACGCTCCTTACAAGGTGGCCGTTTTAGATATTGGGGTAAAGAAAAACATATTGCGTTGCTTGGCTGAACGGGGTGCCTACTTGAAGATTTTCCCTTATGATGCCTCATTTGACGAGATGAGTGAATGGAACCCAGACGGCTATTTTTTGTCAAATGGTCCAGGTGATCCGGAGCCCCTTTTCGATGCCATTGCCACCACCCAAAAAATATTGGAATCTGAAAAACCCTTATTTGGAATCTGCTTAGGGCACCAAGTGTTAGCCTTGGCTAATGGGGTTTCTACCTTTAAGATGCACAATGGACACAGAGGAATAAATCATCCGGTTCTTAACCTTATCACTCAGCGAGGCGAGATCACTTCTCAGAATCACGGATTCGCCGTCTCTAAAGAAGAGGTAGAGGCTCATGAAGATCTGGAGATTACCCATTCACACTTGAATGACCAAACGGTCGCTGGAATCCGCGTGAAAAGCAAGCCTGCTTTCTCCGTGCAGTATCACCCAGAGGCTAGCCCAGGTCCGCACGATTCACGTTATTTATTTGACGAATTCATAACCTCTCTGGCGAGGGCATAAGGTAAAAGGCCAGTATATTTAATCATCTAAATCAATCTACTATGAGTATTATCGTTGACATTTATGCGCGACAAATTTTTGACTCTCGAGGCAATCCAACCGTTGAGGTAGACGTCATTACTGAAAACGGAATATTAGGTCGAGCTGCTGTTCCATCTGGCGCCTCTACAGGTGAGCACGAAGCCGTGGAGTTAAGAGATGGCGGACCTGACTATATGGGTAAAGGCGTTCAAAAAGCCATCGACCATGTGAATGGTGAAATTGCCGATGAACTGATCGGTATGTCGGTATTCGAACAGAATTTAATTGATCGGACGATGATCGATCTCGATGGAACACCTAACAAATCACGTCTGGGCGCAAATGCCATTCTTGGTGTTTCATTGGCGGTCGCTAAAGCGGCAGCTGAAGAACTTGAAATGCCCTTGTACCGCTATGTGGGTGGGGTTAGTGCCAATACGCTTCCGGTTCCCATGATGAACATTATTAATGGCGGATCGCATTCTGATGCACCAATCGCCTTTCAGGAATTTATGATCATGCCAGTGATGGCAGAATCGTTCTCACATGCCATGAAAATAGGGAGTGAGATTTTTCACCATCTAAAAAAGGTGCTTAAAGATAGAAATCTAACCACGGCAGTTGGTGATGAAGGCGGATTCGCTCCTGGGCTAGACGGAACCGAAGATGCACTTGAAACCATCGCAAAGGCCGTCTCTAATGCGGGTTACGTCTTAGGTGAGCAGGTTATGATTGCCCTAGATTGTGCTGCCGCTGAATTCTATGTAGACGGAAAATACGACTACAGCAAATTTGAAGGCCCAAGTGGAAAGGTAAGGACCTCAAAGGAGCAAGCCGAATACTTAGCATCGCTTAGCGAGAAGTACCCGATCATTAGTATTGAAGACGGAATGGACGAGAACGACTGGGAAGGCTGGAAGCTTTTAACCGAAAAAGTGGGTGACCGTGTTCAATTGGTTGGAGACGATCTTTTCGTGACCAATGTAGAGCGACTTTCTAGAGGTATTCGTGAAGGAATTGCGAATTCTATTCTGATTAAGGTCAACCAGATTGGTACGCTAACGGAGACTATAAGTGCGGTGAATATGGCTAAGAATGCCGGATACACCTCTGTAATGTCACACAGATCAGGCGAAACTGAAGACACCACTATAGCAGATCTTGCAGTGGGACTAGGAACCGGGCAAATAAAGACCGGTTCGGCTTCACGATCTGATCGTATGGCTAAATACAATCAGTTGTTGCGTATAGAGGAAGATTTGGGAAGCACGGCTTTCTATCCTCAAGACAAAGCCTTTAAAATAAAGCGCTAATAAAAGTGTTAAACTGAACTTAAAGCGTCACCTCGGTGGCGCTTTTTTTATGGAGAAACATGCCTTGTTTAGTATATTTGCCACTCTACTAAAATCCATTTAAATCATGGCTGACACGGCGTTCTTAGAATTGGAAGGTAAGCGATACGAATTTCCTTTAGTGAAAGGTTCTGAAGGAGAGGTGGGTATTGATATTAAAACACTAAGAGCACAGACTGGTGCGGTTACCCTAGATCCAGGCTATAAGAATACCGGTTCTTGTCAGAGTGCTATTACTTTTTTAGATGGAGAAAAGGGCGAGCTGCGCTACAGAGGTTATGCTATTGATGAATTGGCTGAGAAAGCCTCTTTTTTGGAAGTGGCCTACCTACTGATTTATGGTGTGATTCCTACAAGCGAACAGCTGCAGCAATTTGATTCAGCAATCAAGAAAGAAGCGGTACTTGATCCTAATCTGGTGCGCATTATAGATAGTTTTCCGAGCTCGGCACATCCCATGGGTGTTTTGTCGTCAGCTACCAGTGCGCTTATCGCATTTAATCCTTCTTCGGTAAACGTTTCTTCTGAAGAAGACATGTACAGGGCGATTGTGAGAATTATGGCTAAGTTTCCGATAATGGTAGCCTATGCTCAGCGCAAACTAACCAATCAATCTTATGTTGAATCGGATAGTTCGCTAGGTTACATAGAGAATTTTGCGGCTATGATGTTTAAGCCTCATGGTAAGGAGTATGTGCAAAATCCGATCATCACAGACGCCCTTAACAAGCTGCTTATTCTTCACGCCGATCACGAGCAAAACTGTTCGACTTCAACGGTACGAATAGTTGGTTCTTCTCATGCCGGTCTTTATGCCTCTGTTTCAGCAGGAATTTCAGCACTATGGGGGCCACTTCACGGAGGTGCCAACCAGGCAGTGTTAGAAATGCTTGAGGCGATTGAAAAGGATGGGGGGGATACTAAGAAATACATGGCCAAGGCAAAGGATAAAAACGATCCGTTCAGGCTCATGGGATTTGGTCACCGCGTTTATAAAAACTTTGATCCTAGAGCTAAAATTATAAAGGTCGCTGCTGACCAAGTACTTGAAGATCTTGGAGTTCACGACCCTATTCTAGATGTGGCTAAAGGGCTAGAACGGGAAGCACTAGAAGACAACTATTTTGTAGAGCGCAAGCTGTATCCGAATGTTGACTTCTATTCGGGTATCATCTATAGAGCTATGGGTATTCCGGTCGAGATGTTTACTGTGCTGTTTGCCTTAGGTAGAATTCCTGGATGGATCGCCCAATGGAGAGAAATGCGCCTGAATAATGAGCCCATAGGTCGTCCGAGACAAATCTACACCGGCGAGACGCTTCGAAGCCTAGAAAAATAGTCAGCTTACTACTGGCCTAAAAACTGTACTTTTTCGTTTAAAACCTTGGCAATAAAGGCTTTAACCTTAGGATCTGTTGCGCTAAATTTTATTTTGTGTTGATCCATAAATAGGGAGTAGGTAGCGGCTTCACCCTTATAAATACTCAGCTTGTGGTAGGGTATAGGTAGGGCATAGGTATCTAACCTCGACTTAAAATGAATAAGAATACCTTTTGGTCGGAGTTCTATTGAACAACGCAATCGGTCTTGATTTACAGATAAAAGCGTATGAAGATCTGTTGAGGCTTGTAGGATCTCCAATTTTGGAGACCCTATACCCCTCATTTCAAAGCGTTTAAGTATAGAAAAAGCCTCTCCAACAAGGGTAGAAATTTGACGGTCTACCTTTCGATCACTATGTGAAGTATTCAATACCATGACCGTGTAAAATTACTTAGTTTTACGCCCAAATTGCTTGATGCTCATGAAAGACTTACAAAATCGCCTCAGCGAACTCGTAGAGCAATTCGTTTTTGAACAGTATAAGGTTAGACTCTCAAAGGTTGATTTCGTACCCACCAAAAAGGAATTTGAGGGAGATATTACCATTGTATTATTTTCAATGCTCAAGGAGGTCAAGGCAGATCTTTCAGAGCTAGCCGCATTGATCGGAGATCACCTTTCTGCTCATAGTGACGAGGTAGAGCGCTATTCTGTAGTCAAAGGCTTTTTGAACCTGAGCCTGAGTAACACCTATTTAGTAAATCTTTTTGCCGCTATTTGCGCTGAAAAAAACTTCGGCAAGTTAGAAACTACAGCTAAGACGTATATGGTGGAGTACTCTTCACCAAACACTAATAAACCGTTACACCTAGGTCACATTAGAAATAATGTACTTGGTTATGCGGTGGCCAATATCTTGGAAGCTGCCGGAAATAAGGTGATCAAGACCCAGATCATTAACGACCGCGGAATTCATATCTGTAAAAGCATGGTGGCCTGGCTAAAGTACGGTGAGGGAGAGACACCTCAATCAACGGGCCTAAAGGGGGATCACCTAGTCGGAAAATACTACGTAATCTTTGATAAGGTCTACAAGGAGCAGCAAGAATCACTTAAGAATGAGGGATTATCAGAGGATATTGCCGCTAAGCAGGCTCCGATTTTTGTCGAAGCCCAAGAGATGCTCCGAAAGTGGGAGGCACAAGATCCAGAAACCATTGCGCTCTGGAATCGAATGAATCAATGGGTCTACAGCGGGTTCAATGAAACCTACTCCAATTTAGGCGTTCATTTTGACAAGCTGTATTACGAAAGTGACACCTACCTTTTGGGTAGAGATATCATCGAAGAAGGGCTGCTTAAAAATGTATTTTATAAAAAGCCCGACAACAGTGTTTGGGCTGACTTGACAGATGCCGGACTAGATGAAAAACTAGTGCTCAGAAGCGATCAAACGGCTGTTTATATGACCCAAGATTTGGGAACCGCCGTGCAGCGCGTTGTAGATTTTCCAGAAATCGACGGTATGGTGTATACCGTGGGTAATGAACAAGACTACCATTTTAAAGTGCTGTTTATCTTGTTACAACGACTCGGGTACCCATGGGCTTCTGATCTTCATCACCTGTCTTACGGCATGGTAGATTTGCCCTCTGGTAAGATGAAAAGTCGAGAGGGAACCGTTGTTG
>JAURPW010000117.1:0-4024 GCA_030836435.1 Flavobacteriaceae bacterium | reverse complement strand
TGCCTAGCCCGGTGAATCCAGTAAACTGGTATCCATTGATCAGGCCGAATAGGCTAGAGCGCGGGTTTTCACGTATGGGCAGTAGAATCTCAATCAAATGGTTTTGGTAATAGGCCCAATCATAGAAAATCACATGGCCTAGTCGCGCCCCAAGTATGATCGAAACCACACTGTAGACAAAAAGTGAGTCGAGTTTATCGAGTGGCTTTTCTTCATCGGTGAAGAAGCGCTTCATGAGGTACCATCCGAGTGCAAACGCGGCGATCCACATGGTGTTGTAATATTTGAGCTGAAGGGGTCCAATGTTGAGCAGGGTGTCATTGGGATTCCAGACGATACCGAGAATGGTCATAGGTTAGGTTTTAGAGCGAATATAATTAAAACAGGGCCGTTATGGAACCGGGTCGTGCCCGCTTTTGCCCCATGGGTGGCAACTGGCGATTCGTTTCAGAGCGAGCCAGCCCCCCTTAAATGGTCCGTGTTTTTTTAGGGCCTCAACGGCATATTCCGAGCAGGTAGGCACGTAGCGGCAGCTTGAGGGGGTGTAAGGAGAAATGAGGTATTGGTAGGCTCTTACCCAAAAAATAAAAAAGCGGGTTAGGGCTTGGTTCATGAGAGGGAAAAAGTGGTTCCGTCTTTAGAATCTTTTAGCTGAATTCCCAATTCGAGCAACTGATCTCTTATCTCGTCTGATGTCGCAAAGTCGCGGCGCTCTCGTGCCTTGTTGCGCTGATCAATGAGTAGTTCAATCACCCCCGATAGTTTTTCAAAGTGACCGGCATCGATTTTGCTTTCATCGCGCAACCCCAAGACGTCAAAGGTGAAGGTGTTTAGGGTATGGCTGAGCAGCTGAACGTCGGCCTCGGTCAACTTCAGCTGACCCTCTTTGAGTAGATTAACCTGTTTGACCGCCTCAAAAAGTTGAGCGATGAGCACAGGAGTATTGAAGTCGTCGTTCATGGCCGCATAGCAGCGATCTACCCAGGCGTGAGTTTCGAAGCTAGATTGATCGGCATTGCCCTTAAGGGTGCTGAGGGTTTGAATGGCCTCCATAAGTCGCAGATAACCTTTGTCGGCCGCCTCTAAGGCCTCTTGACTGAGGTCAAGAATACTGGTGTAGTGTGCTTGCATCATGAAGAAGCGCACCACAGAAGGGGTAAAGGCCCGAGAAAAAATGCGGTTTTCACCGCTAAAAATCTCATGCGGATAGATGTTGTTGTCTGTAGATTTAGACATTTTTTTACCGTTCAGGGTGAGCATATTGGCGTGAAGCCAATAGTTGACCGGCGAAGATCCAGAGTGTGCCTCTGCCTGAGCTATTTCACATTCGTGATGCGGAAACTTGAGGTCCATGCCACCTCCGTGGATATCGAAATGCGAGCCCAAGTATTTGGTGCTCATGGCGGTACACTCAATGTGCCATCCCGGAAATCCGTCTCCCCAAGGAGAGGTCCACCTCATTATGTGCTGAGGCTCTGCCTTTTTCCAAAGGGCGAAATCTTGAGGATTTTTTTTCTCTAGATGACCTTGAAGCCCACGTGTATTGGGGATCATGTCTTCGAGTTTGCGTCCGCTAAGTTTACCGTAGTCGTGCGCTTTATTAAACTCGAGCACATCGAAATAAACCGAGCCGTTTTGAACATAGGCGAAGCCTTTTTCAATGATTTGCTCAATGATTTCGATTTGTTCAATAATGTGTCCGGTTGCGGTCGGTTCGATGCTTGGAGACAGCAGGTTGAACTTCTCTAGTGTTTGGTGAAAGTCAACTGTGTATTTTTGAACGACCTCCATGGGTTCTATGCGCTCTAAGCGCGCCTTCTTGGCGATCTTATCTTCACCTTCATCCTCGTCGTGCTCTAGGTGACCCGCATCGGTGATGTTGCGCACATAACGCACTTTGTACCCCAAATGATGCAGGTAACGGTAGATCATGTCAAAAGACATAAAGGTGCGGCAGTTACCTAAATGCACATTGGAGTACACCGTAGGTCCGCAAACATACATGCCTACATAGCCCTCAATGAGGGGCTTGAACGGCTCTTTCTTTCGAGCGAGCGAATTATAAAGATGCAGTTGATGCTGTTTGTAGAGGGTGCTCACGGATTAAAATTCGGTTTCTAGGCTTACATAGGCTAAGAATTCTTTGCGCAAATTTTCATCGGTTTTAAAAACACCCTGGTATTCGGCGGTAACGGTACTACTTGCGATGTCTTTAATACCTCTTGAATTTACGCATAAATGCTTGGCGTCGATGATGCACGCCACATCTTGTGTGTTTAATATCTGCTGTAACTCTTGAACAACTTGCATGGTTAATCGCTCCTGAACTTGAGGGCGGTTGGCATAATATTCTACGATGCGGTTCATTTTCGATAATCCTACTACTCTTCCGCTTGAAACGTAGGCTACATGAGCCTTTCCGATGATCGGAAGCAAGTGATGCTCGCAGGTGGAGTACAAAGTGATGTTCTTCTCGACCAACATTTCTCCGTATTGATACTTGTTTTCAAAGGTTGAAGAGCTGGGTTTATTGAGCGGATTTAGCCCGGAGAATAATTCGTTGACATAGGCTTTAGCCACGCGCTTGGGGGTGCCTTTTAAGCTGTCGTCAGTGAGATCCATTCCTAAGGTTTCTAGGATGTCGCGAACACTTTTAGTAATGCGTTCAATTTTATCTTCATCACTTAGTTCGAATGCGTCTGCTCTAAGCGGTGTTTGTGCCGTATTGCTGAAGTGTTCGAACTCGTTTTCTTCGTCTTTCATGGATTAAAAACTATTGCGCGCAAAGATAGGTATTCTAGAAGAGTTGAGACTAAAGCGAAAAGGTGTATGTGGCCACCAATCTAAGGTTCGAGCGTTTCACGATGGCGGCATTTGGCAGTAAAGCATCAAAGAAAAACACATTTTCTTCGCTGACTTCATGTCGCAGGCCTATGTCGAGTTGTGAGCTATTCTGCTTGTAACCAATACCTGTGCTGATTGCGGTTCGAGCGCCAAGAGAACCTCCGATGACCGGCACGCTTTGTGTCATATAGCCAAAACGCATGATGCGATTGCCTTTTTGAAATTCGGTTCCTATGCTGAGTCGTTCTACCGTGCTGTAGGTTGATTTCATCGCTTGGTTTTCAGCAGAGAATGCGGCATTGGTATCGGGTAAAAATTGCGCGTCTCCAAAATTTTCTCGCCGGTAATCCGCAACTATACTGAAATGATCAGCCGGACTAATGGCCAGGTTAAAACTTAAAGACGAAGGCAGCTTCATACGGTAATCGTCGTAGTAATTGAGCAATGATAGGTTGATAAACGACAAATCTTCAAGAGTGGCATCCGATCCCGCGCTCTGAGCCGTTTGGTCGTTCATGGTGTACCAAGTGGGACTAGTGTAACTGGCTCCGAAAACCAAAGCCTTGCTCAGTTTGATTAACATGCCCAATTGAAGTGAAACCCCAAGACCTGAAGTGAATAAGTAATTATCGAGTCGGCTTTGTGTGGCAGTTGAGTTGTTGCCTAAGTAGCCATCATCATTCAGGTAGCTAAAGCGCTCGTAATTCAGGTCGTGAATGCCTAGGGAGGCACCGAAGAGCAGGTGATCTTTGTACGAGGCAGCGGAGTGAATAACAAACCTTCCTATGGCGCCTTTCACATTATTGCGGTAGAGTTGAAGTACATTGGTGTAGTCGACTCTAGAGTAATAGCCCAACTCATCGTGTGCGATGAGCCCACTGTAGACACCTAAAAATCCTTGCTGGGCGGCGTACCCGTAATCGGCTCCGATTCTGCGGTAGGCGTCCTCAATGAACTCGTTGTCAAAGGGCAGAAGGTCTATGTAATTGTTTCCTTCGGCAAACCCCAGATAGTACTGATCTATGCCCTGTTCGGCGATTCCCCCGGCTCTTGTTTTCTGGTTGTACAAGGCTGTTTGGTCGTAACTAAAACCGAGGGTCACCTTGTTCCAAGGGCTTTTGTCAGATACAAAAACCAACAATCCCGAGGCCTGGTTGAGGTTTAAGCTAAGCTTGGAGGC
>JAURPW010000116.1:0-2626 GCA_030836435.1 Flavobacteriaceae bacterium | reverse complement strand
TTAAGGGCGGCCTTTATCTATGAGCAATTGATGTGGGTAAAAAGGCGCTTCTCCACCGCTTCTTTTGAACGTATGCGCTCGGCAGTAACCGAATCATTTGCAGAAGCTGAAGATTTTGAATTAGAATACTTCGAAATCGCTCAGGTTCCAGAGCTAATCCTCTCGCTCGAGCGAAAGAAAAACAAGAAATACAGAGCCTTCATAGCGGCTAGAATCGAAGGCGTACGCCTCATTGATTCCATTGCCCTGAACGAATAAGGTCGTAACTTTGACGCATGTTAATCGAGGTACTTAAGTCTAAACTTCATCGGGTCACTGTGACTGGCGCAGACCTGAATTACATAGGAAGCATAACTGTTGATGAAGACCTATTAGACGCCGCTCAAATAGTACCAGGAGAAAAGGTTCAGGTGGTCAACAACAATAACGGAGAACGCCTAGAGACTTATGCCATTCCTGGACCAAGAGGAAGTGGAGAAATCACTCTAAACGGAGCCGCAGCACGCAAGGTGGCGGTAGGAGACATTCTCATTGTAATCACCTACGCCCTAATGACCCCAGAAGAGGCACGCAGCTTTAAACCTTCGCTCATTTTTCCTGATGCAAACAACCGCCTAGCCTGATGGGAAGAGCTTCGCTCTCTTCCATTTTAAAAGCTGTGGTACCCATAGCAATAGGCCTTGGTCTAGTGCTCTATTCTTACCTCAGCACCCCTGAGGAGGTTCGCTCTCAAATATATAAGTACGTTACTCAGGCTGACCTGCGCTTTGTAGGCCTCTCACTTTTCATTGCCCTTTTAAGCCACCTGTCTAGAGCGATTAGGTGGAACTACCTATTACAGCCCATGGGATATTCTGTGGCCCTTGTTCCGAGCACTTTATTTGTGCTGATGGCGTATTTTGCCAATCTGGGTATTCCAAGGTCGGGTGAATTTTTAAGGGCAAGTTCACTAAAGACCTATGAAAAGGTGCCCTTTGAAAAGGCCTTCGGAACGATTGTGACCGAACGCGTAATCGATTTGCTTATGCTCTTCTTGCTCATCGGATTGGCCATGCTCATGCAAACCAAACTCATTCTTGATCTCGTGGCCCAAAACACCTTTACGCTAATCTTCAGCGCCTTATTTCTGCTTTTCGCGGTGGTGGGACTCATTTTATTTGTACGCGTTTCGTCTAAGGCCAAGGGCAAATGGGGCATGCGCATTCACACCTTTTTTAAGGGAATTCAAGAAGGGCTCACATCGGTGCTAAACATGCGTCAAACGGGTAAATTCATTGCCCACACCCTCTTTATTTGGGTGTGCTATGTGGCCATGTTCTTTGTGATTAAATACACGGTTCCTGAAACGGCAGAATTGGGCCTATCTGAATTATTGGTGGCGTTTATAGCCGGATCGTTCGCGATGACCGCAACCAATGGAGGGGTCGGATTGTATCCGATCGCAGTCAGGGCATCTCTTGGATTGTTCGGGGTATCATTCGCCTCTGGAGAGGCTTTCGGATGGATCGTGTGGACCTCCCAAACACTCATGATTGTAATTTTCGGTGCGATCTCTTTTCTTAGTCTACCTTTATGGTACAGCGTTAGAAAAAAGCAGTAAGGGCAATGGCTAAAACAAAAACCGCGTATTTCTGTCAGCATTGTGGCGCCCAGTCGGCGAAGTGGACCGGTCAATGCTCCTCGTGTAAGCAATGGAATACGCTGCAAGAAGAAATCGTCTCAAAACCTGAGACCTCAGGCATCAAAGCAGCCGCAAAGCAAGGTCCGCACAAGGCCGTTGCACTAAATGAGATCTCCTACGAGCTAGAGCCTCGTATAGATACTAAAGACGAAGAGTTCAACCGTGTTTTGGGGTCAGGCCTTGTCCCGGGGTCGGTCATCTTATTGGGCGGAGAGCCCGGCATCGGAAAAAGCACTTTGCTCTTACAGATCGCCCTACAGATAGGGCTTAAGGTGCTCTATGTCTCTGGAGAAGAAAGCGAACGCCAACTCAAACTGCGGGCAGACCGCATCAGCAAAGACCACAGCAATTGCTATATTCTTACCGAAACGGTCACCGATCGCATCGGCCAACAAATTGAGCAACTGGCTCCGAGCCTGATCATAGTCGACTCGATTCAAACCCTTCAGTCGCCCAAACTAGAATCTGCTGCCGGAACAGTCTCTCAAATCAGAGAATGCACCGCTGAATTGACCTATTATGCCAAGTCTACCGGAATACCTCTCATACTGGTGGGCCACATTACTAAAGACGGACAGCTTGCCGGACCCAAGCTGCTCGAGCACATGGTTGATACCGTGCTGCAGTTCGAAGGAGATCGCAACTACGTCTACCGCATTTTGCGCTCTCTAAAAAATCGCTTTGGAAGCACTGCAGAGCTTGGCATCTATGAGATGCAGGGCTCGGGGCTTCGAGAGGTGAAAAATCCGTCAGAGCTGTTACTTTCTAACTACAACGAGCCCCTAAGCGGGGTGTCTGTTGCCGCCAATCTCGAGGGGCAGCGACCCCTACTCATCGAAATTCAAGCACTGGTTAGCTCGGCGGTCTACGGAACTCCTCAGCGATCGGCCACCGGATTCAACAGCAAGCGCCTCAACATGCTGCTGGCCGTCCTCGAAAAGAAGG
>JAURPW010000115.1:0-7852 GCA_030836435.1 Flavobacteriaceae bacterium | reverse complement strand
AATGAAGGAATGGCCACGGCCGTTGAAGAATTCTTCATGCAGGCCGGGCTCTACGAGAACAACCCAAGGGCCCGAGAAATCGTCTACATCTTAATCGCTCAACGCGCCGCGCGAGGGCTGGGATCTCTGTACGCCCACGCAAACGAGCTGAGCATGAAAGAGGCAGGAACCATTCACGCCGACTATACGCCAAGGGGCTGGATGAAAACCGAAAAAGAACTTTTACTCTTTGAACAACACCTTTACATGAGGCAGCCTGGATACGGCACTAGCTATATCACCGGGAAGTATCTTATGGAGCATACCCTGATGAATTACGCTAAGTCTCTGGAGGGCTCTGCAACCAACCACAACCTCATAAAATCGTATTTCGACGGAATGAATTCCATCGGCAATATGCCGGTATCGCTTGGGCAGTGGGAGCTCACAGGCACTTCAACCCTGATTGAAGAGATCCTAAGTAGCTATGTACCCATTGAAGAACTGATGCGCGCACAGAAAACAAACTAAAAAAGGGCCTCCACTATGGAGGCCCCTTTTCAGCTTAAACAAATGGTCGTGTTAGGCTAGTCTTTTGGCACCGAAATGGTGAGGTTTCTGTATTCGATAGGGCCGTGATCTCCTTGAAGCAGAATCGGACCCGGCTCTCCTTCTTTAGAGTCTAGCGCTCCTCCGGTTATACCTGGAATGAGTGCGTCGGTGATCACCGACTTACCGTTGAGAACCACTGTGACACGTCTTCCAACTAGGGTGATATCATAGGTTTGCCACTCACCGGCGGGCTTAGATGCATTTTCGTTAGGGGTTAAGAATCCATATAGTCCACCGATATAATGCGAGTTAGGTACGCGTCCGTAGTTGTCTTCGACTTGAACCTCGTAACGTCCGCGCAAGTAAATTCCTGAATTAGATCCTTTTGGGTACTTAAATTCAAGATGTAACTTAAAGTCGTCGTACTTCTCGGTGGTCATGAGATTTACCCCAGAAGCCGGATTGGTCAATACCCCGTCTACCGCCTTCCATTGGTTGTCTCGGTCAGTAGTTTGAGGCTGCCATCCGTCTAAGTCTTTTCCGTTGAAAAGTGGCTCGGGCTTGCTCCACTTCTTAGGAGCCTCACGCTCTAAAGATGGGGCACGAACCCCTGTAAACGTCACCGCCTGACCGGTATTGGTAATAATATTTCCTGACAGTCGATCGCCATCACGTGTACCGCTTAAATGCATGTACTGATTGCCCATCCACTGGGGTGGAATGCTAAAGTTAAAAGAATCCCCGGTCTCGAACACTTCAGCAATGGGGCGAGCAGATCCGGCAAAACTCACGTAGCGTCCGATGAGCGTCTTGGTGCCCGAGAACTCAACCTCTAGCCATGAGGGTAAAGTGGTTTCTCCGTATTGTATTTCCAGATCCCAAGAT
The DNA here is from genome assembly GCA_030836435.1 of Flavobacteriaceae bacterium. Classification (GTDB taxonomy): domain Bacteria; phylum Bacteroidota; class Bacteroidia; order Flavobacteriales; family Flavobacteriaceae; genus UBA3478. Next base: position 6,436 of record JAURPW010000115.1, on the reverse strand, counting down.
CCGATGAGTGCTGACTTAGATTGAGCGAGTAGCGAAAGGCTAGAACCAGTAAATAAGAGAAACAGCAAAAAGAGGTGGCGAAAAGAGTTAGTTAGTTGCATAGCTTAAGATTAATTGAAAGAAAAATATAGGGATTCTCGGCTTCCGATGGCGCTTTCAAGTTGGTTTTTATATGAAATAGCCTAGTTTTAACACACTTTACCTTCACATGCTTAGTTACTGGGAAAAACGCGAATTGATCACTGCAGACCTCGTTATTGTGGGAGGGGGCTTGGTCGGATGCTTTGCGGCCTTGACCTATAAAGAGACTAACCCAAATGCTCGGGTCACTATAATTGAACGCGGTATTCTGCCCAGCGGTGCAAGTACAAAAAATGCCGGATTCGCCTGTTTCGGATCAGTCTCAGAGCTTCAAGAAGACCTCAAAGATTGTAGTCTCGAAGAACTTGTCTTGCTCACTGAAAGTCGGTTTAAAGGAATCCAGCACTTAAGAAAGGTCATGGGCGATCGCGCCGTTGGTTACGAACCTGTAAAGGGCTACGAACTCTGTTTCGAAGCTGTGAACACCGATCTCATGGCATTTTTTAATCGTGAATTGCGCGCAGTATTCGGTGCCGATCCATTCAACGATCAAACCCATGCGCTGTCTAGTTACCCTTTTAGCCTCGATATTCAAGGCTTGATCGCTCACGATTTTGAAGGCACCCTAAACAGCGGAAAAATGATGAGTGCACTTCATGAACGCTTAGGAGCAATGGGTATTCGATACTTAAGTGGATCTACTCTCAAGGGGTTTGAAGAATGCGGGCCTCATATCGCTCTTGAGGTCGAGTCGGCTCTTCAATCAATCCCTCTGCACACCCAGAAAATGGCCTTCTGCACGAATGCATTTACTTCAACGTTTTTTCCAGAACTAGATATTAATCCTGGCAGAGGTATGGTTTTGGTAAGTAAACCCATTAAAGGCCTAAAATTACAAGGGTCTTTTCACTACAACAAAGGGTACAATTACTTTCGAGCCATCGACAATCGTATACTTTTAGGAGGCGCACGTCATTTAGATAAAGAGACAGAATCTACGACTGACTTCGGCATCCATCCAAAAATAAAAGCGCAACTGATCGCAGACCTTCACGAGTTCATCTTACCTCAATCTAACATAGAAGTGGACTACGAGTGGTCAGGCATCATGGCCTTTGGAAAAAATAAGCAACCCATCATTCAAAAGGTTTCAGATCGTATCGCTGTTGCGGCACGTCTAGGTGGGATGGGTGTAGCTCTTGGTTCATTGGTGGGCAAAGAGGTGGCAGAGCTACTTTAAAAACACCCAGCTTTTTTAGAGAAGACGGCGATTATTTCTATTTTAAACCGATAGTGCTCTTATTAGTTGAAGTGACCCCATGAAAGTTTCTCCCAAAGTCTTGTTTGACCAGTGCTACCAGTCTTATGGTATTGCAGCGGTCAATGTATTTACCATGGAGCAGGTCATTGGGCTGTTTGAAGCGGCTTCAATCGCAAAAGCACCGTTCATCGTTCAACTTACACCTGCCGCAAGAAACTATGCTGATTCTCGAATGCTTTTGGCAATGATTTCAGCCGCTGCAAAACGTTTTCCGCAAGCAGTTTATGCGATCCATTTAGATCACGGTATAGAAGCGCATATTCTAGACGCACTCTCCGCCTCGGGATACGACTCAGTGATGATTGACGCATCACACGATCCATTTGAAGAAAATGTCAGAAGGACCAAAAGCATCGTAGAAAAAGCACATTCTAAAGGAGTGTTTGTCGAAGCCGAATTAGGGGTGCTTAGCGGAGTAGAAGACGATCTAATCATTGATGGTAAACATGCAAAATACACGGATCCTAATCAAGCTTTAGCATTTGTCCAACAAACAAAATGTGACAGCCTAGCTATCGCAGTCGGAACCAGTCATGGGGCATATAAATTCTCAGGTGCTCAGCGCATCCGTCTCGATTTATTGCAAGCTATAAAAGAGAGGCTTCCGCGCTTTCCGTTAGTACTTCATGGAGGGTCTGCGGTAAATCCCTCAGAAATTGAACTTATTAATCGATTTGGTGGAACATTAGGCACCCATGCTGCAGGGGTTCCAGACGATGACATTAGGGCAGCCATCGAATTAGGCGTTTGCAAAATCAATATTGCCACTGATATACGCTTATTATGGACACGCACCCATAGAGCGTTCTTTGCTACGCAACCTGATCAGTTCGATCCGACCATTCCTGGAAAAGAATTCATTCAGGCATTTAAAGAATTCATGATCCAGAAATTTAAACTCTTTAATGCTCAAGAAAAGAGCCCTATATTTTTAGAATCATTAACCCAATAACTCATGTCTCAACTTTGTATACAACCGCACCCCTCCGATTCCATCTACCATCGGGTCACCCCGAAATCTGCTGGCTGGAATTATTTAAATTTTGAGGCTAGACGGCTAAGCCAGGGAGAGTCTTGGGAGCATGAAACCCAGAATTGCGAAATGGTAATCGTATTGCTTTCAGGGAATTACACTGTCACTAGCAACCATGGAAAATTTGAAACTATCAATGGCAGAAAGGACGTTTTTAGTGGAGTAGCACATACCTTATACCTGCCTATGCATTCGAGTTTTACCTTGAAGGCAGAAAGCGCGCTTTTAGATATCGCCTATGCATGGTGTGAGGTAGATGAGGCCTTCCCGGCAAAATTTGTACGTCCGGCAGAAACGCCCACGGTGCTATTTGGAGGAGACAATGCCTCAAGACAGTTTAATGATTTGGTACCCCCGGGATTTGGATGTAGCAGAATTGTTTCTAGAGAGGTCTATACACCGTCTGGAAACTGGAGCTCCTTTCCTGCGCATAAGCACGATGAGCGCAGGGTTTCAGAAGAAGGGGTATTGCTCGAACCCGTACAAGAGGAAACTTACTTTTACAAGTTTCAAAAAAAAGAAGCATACGCCATTCAACAAGTCTATACTAAAGACGGCAGCCTTGATGAGATCGTTAGACCAAAGCATAACGATGTTGTCTTGATCCCTAAAGGCTACCATCCCGTAGTTGCTGAACACGGCTTTCATTGTTACTATCTTAATTTCTTGGCAGGGACAGATCAAAGTTTGGCAAACACCACAGATCCAGACCACGAATGGATATACAATTCATGGACAACTATGGACCCTAGATTGCCTCTAGTTACAGCTCAAATGAATGATACAAACACTTTATGAAAACGCATCCGCAGGTTCTAACCATCGGTAGGTCTTCTATTGATCTCTACTCTCAAAATATTGGAGCAGCCTTTGAAGAAATCCAAGGATTTGATGCATTCGTGGGCGGCTCTCCTTTAAATATAGCCGTAGGTTGTTCTAGATTAGGAATAAAAACAAGTCTCTTGACTGCCGTTGGCCAAGACAAAGTGGGAAGCTTTATTTTGAATTTTCTGAATCGCGAAAACATTGACACTTCATTAATCCCCACTAAGGCGAATGCGCGAAGTAGTGCAGTGGTTTTAGGTATTGAACCGCCCGATCGGTTTCCACTAGTCTTTTATCGAGACAATGCAGCCGACAGCCAAATAGACATTGACGATGTACTTCGCACCCAGATAGAACGCTATGAAATCGTATTGCTCAATGGCACTGCTCTCAATAAAGAGCCAAGCAGAAGTGCCTGTTTTTTAGCAGCCGAAATAGCATCAAAATCCAAAGCTCAAACCTTACTTGATCTTGACTTCAGAGCCGATCAATGGCATGACTATCGCGCTTTCGGCATCACCATTCGAAGTTTACTCTCTCGAATTGACATTGCTATAGGAACAGAAGAAGAGATCTTGGCCGCAACCTTGAGAGACAAAGAAGCCGTAAGTATAACGCACCAACAAATTTCGTCCCCAACAATTAGGGGAAATCTGCATGCTGCGATTGATGAATTATTAACCCTCGGACCAAAGGTACTTATTGTTAAGAGAGGTGCTCGAGGCGCAAGCGTTTATTGCAAGGGAGATGATCCTATTGAAGTGCCTGGCTTCCCCGTTGAAATACTGAATACCTTAGGGGCTGGTGATGCTTTTGCTAGTGGATTCATTTACGGACTACTTCAACAATGGGATTGGTATAAGTCATGTCGTATGGGTAATGCAAGCGGAGCCCAAGTCGTATTGCAAAAGGGATGTGCGAATTTCATGCCCACATTGAAGGAATCTCTTGAATTTATTAAAACACACGGAGGATTTTAAACTATGGAACCACTTAAGGTCTTTATAAACGGAACCTGGAAACAGAGTCATTCAACCACCAACCTCGAGGTGCTCAATCCGGCCAATCAAGAATGCTTGGCACAGGTTCCGGTTGGCCCTGAAACATCTAAAGATGTCAGTGCAGCGGCTGAGGCAGCGCAGAATGCCCATTTGCAGTGGAAAAAGGTGCCTGTCATGAAACGGGTTCAATGCCTTTATCAACTCAAACAGCTTTTAGAAGCTCACAAAGAAACTATTGCAATCTCTATCACGAATGAGTGTGGAAAAACGAAAGATGAGTCTTTAGGCGAGTTGCAACGGGCTATAGAAAACGTTGAGGTGGCCTGCGGTACCCCCATGCTCATCTCGGGCGATATTATAGAAGATATAGCCAGTGGCATTGATGAAATGATGATTCGTCAACCTTTGGGAGTTACAGCCTGCATTACTCCATTCAATTTTCCGGCGATGATCGTGTTCTGGTTTTTGCCTTATGCCATTGCCACGGGTAACGCCTGTATTGTAAAACCTTCAGAAAAGGCACCTAAAACAATGAATTTGCTGTTTGAATTAATTCAACAGCTCGATATTCCAGACGGCCTAATTAGTCTGGTACATGGAGGCAAAGAAAGCGTGGATGCGCTCATCCAACACCCACATATTAAAGCCGTTAGTTTTGTAGGAAGTACTGCGGTTGCTCGTTACATCTATTCCGAATGCGGAAAATATGGAAAAAGGGTGCAGGCCCAAGGAGGTGCCAAGAATCCGATCATCGTATTACCCGATGCAGAACTAGACCTCACCGCAAAAATAGTAGCAGATTCGGTTTATGGTTGTGCAGGCCAACGATGTCTTGCAGCCTCGATAGTTATTCGCGTTGGGGATGAAAAGAATACGGTCAAAGAAGCAATCGTCGAAACCGTAAAAGCCAAAACCGTTGGGTATGGTTTGAACGAAGGGGTCAGTATGGGACCTGTAATTTCTCAAGAGAGCAAACAGCGTATCACAGGGCTAATTCAGCGAGGAACCGAAGAAGGAGCCTCGGTATTACTAGACGGGCGAAACATAACAGTGCCCCAATACGAAGGTGGAAACTTTATTGGACCTACCATTCTAGAAAATGTACCTGTAGATCGGTCACTCATAAAAACAGAGATTTTTGGCCCAGTCATGAGTCTGATTTCAATGCCCAATATTGAAGAAGCCATTGCTTTTATAAATAAAGGAGCCTATGGCAATATGGCTTGCCTTTTCACCAGTAACGGGGCCCATGCCAGAGCCTTTAGAAATGAGGCTCAGGCTGGAAACATTGGAATCAACATCGGAGTAGCCGCGCCTATGGCCCAGTTTCCGTTTAGCGGTTGGAAGGACAGTTTCTTTGGAGACCTTCACGGTCAAGGAAAACATGCCATCGAATTTTTTACCCAAACCAAAGTGGTGATTGAACGATGGCCTAACGAATGGTCAAGAAAATTTTAACCTTATGATACACATCGCAAATGCTCCATGTTCTTGGGGGGCGTTAGAATTCGATTTAGAACAGAAATCAGAGCCTATTGGTTACGCTCAAGTTCTCGACGAAATAATCCAAACGCAGTATCAAGGCACCGAACTAGGGGATTGGGGTTTCATGCCAACAGATCCGTCTGCACTTAGATCGGATCTAGTCAAGCGAAATCTCGAATTGGTAGGCGCTTTTGTTCCTGTCAATTTAAAAGATAAAGCAAGTCATTCAGTGGGTGTTGAGCACGCGCTTAAGGTGGCAAGGCTCATGCATGAAGCTGGGTATTCAAACGCATTTATTGTTTTAGCCGATGAGAATGGGGCAGATAGTGTTCGCACCCGTAACGCCGGAAGAGTAAAGAAGGATATGCAACTGAGTGATGTGCAGTGGAATGTTTTTGCTGACGGATGCATGCGTATTTCAGAAAAGGTGCAATCCGCCTATCAGATGCGAACTGTTTTTCATCACCACTGTGCGGGTTTTATTGAAACCCCAGAAGAGATAGCAAAACTCATGCATCTCACAGATCCCTCACTAATGGGATTGTGCTTTGATACCGGTCATTACGCCTTTGGCGGAGGCAACCCTGTAGAAGGACTTAAGCAATTTCAATCGCGTATATGGCATGTACACTTTAAAGACTTTGATCCGAAAATTGCACAGCTTTCAAGTGCTGCGAATGGAGATTATTT
>JAURPW010000114.1:0-14146 GCA_030836435.1 Flavobacteriaceae bacterium | reverse complement strand
GATGCTCCTCTATACGTGCGCTCGGTAACCGATCCCTCTCCCAGCAATTTCGCCACCAAGAAGACGAACATCGGCCTCATTTGCTTACCCTTTCGGCTGGCAATGTAGTAGGTTATTCGATTGAGCAGTGCTACCTTAGAAACCATAGCCTCTTTGAACTTGGTTTCAAAAAGGTCCATTTCAACTACTATAGGTTGACGTATCTTGGCAACGGTTTGCACGATAGAAAGGCGACTAAAATTAGTGCTCTAAAGGTACCAATTTATTGGCCAGTTGGCCGCAAGCGGCATCTATATCTTTACCTCTTGACCGCCTTACGGTAACGGTTATTTTCGCGCGTTCTAGCGCCTGTTTGTAGCGCTCAATAACCTGCTGATCGGCGGCCTGAAAATCGCCGGCATCAGTCGGGTTGTACTCAATAATATTAACCTTAGAGGGCACTTTCTTTGCATAGGCCACTAACGCGTCTATGGCCTCTTGGGTGTCGTTTATGCCCTTCCAGATCAAGTACTCAAAGGTAACTTTCGATCTCGTTTTATGGTACCAATACTGCAGCGATTTGAGCAAGGTGTCTAAATCAAAAGAGGTGCTAAAAGGCATGATCTCATTGCGCACCTTTTCTTGAGCAGAATGAAGCGAAACAGCCAATTGAAATTTTGGATTCTCATCAGCCAGTTTCTCAATCATTTTTGGGATTCCTGAAGTAGAAATAGTAATCCTCTTGGGCGACATGGCTAATCCTTCGGTGATCTTATCTACGGCGCTCATTACATTCTTATAGTTCATCAGCGGCTCACCCATTCCCATAAATACAATGTTGGATAATGGCCGATCAAAGTACAAGCGGCTCTGCCTGTCTAAGGCCATAACCTGATCGTAAATTTCATCGGGATTCAGGTTGCGCATTCGCTTTAACTGAGAGGTGGCACAAAAAGTGCAGTCTAGGCTGCAGCCAACCTGGCTAGACACACAAGCCGTGCTTCGAGTTTCTGTCGGTATAAGGACCGATTCAACCGTTAAACCGTCGTGCAATCGAATAGCGTTCTTTACGGTCTGATCAGAACTGCGTTGTTGGCGATCTACAGCGATATGGTTAATCACAAAGGAAGCCTCAAGTAGTTCGCGAGTCGCCTTAGACAGGTTGGTCATTACCTCAAAACTGTGGGCACCCTTTTGCCACAACCATTGGTATACCTGGTCGGCCCTGAACGACTGCTGATTGTTCGCTTGAAAGAAGGCCCTAAGACCTTCTAAATCAAGCGCCCTTATGTCGCGTTTAGCGCCGGTTTCAGATAGCATGGTTAGAGAATCATCATCGCGTCTCCGTAAGAGTAGAAGCGGTATTTTTCTTTAACGGCTTCATTGTAGGCATGAATAATCATGTCGTGGTCTGCAAAAGCAGATATCATCATCAACAGCGTAGACTTCGGAAGGTGAAAATTGGTCACCATGCAGTTCGCGATCGAAAAGTCGTAAGGTGGAAAGATGAATTTGTTGGTCCACCCCTCAAACTCGTTTAGCATGCCGTTTGAAGATACCGAGCTCTCTAGTGAACGCATCACAGTGGTTCCTATGGCACAAACGTTTTTTCGCTCCTTCTTGGCATTATTGACAATTTCGACGGCCTTAGCATCGATAAGCATCTCTTCGCTGTCCATTTTATGCTTAGACAGGTCTTCTACTTCTACGGGATTAAAGGTTCCCAAGCCCACGTGCAGGGTGATCTCAGCAAAATTGATTCCCTTAATTTCTAGGCGCTTTAGTAGGTGTTTAGAAAAGTGAAGGCCGGCAGTCGGAGCGGCTACTGCCCCCTCGAACTTGGCGTAAATGGTCTGATAGCGTTCTTCGTCTTCGGGCTCTACGTCTCTCTTAATATACTTGGGAAGCGGAGTTTCTCCGAGCGAGCGCAACTTCTTTCTAAACTCGGTATAGGTTCCGTCGTATAAAAAGCGAAGCGTTCGGCCTCGAGAGGTTGTGTTATCAATGACCTCAGCCACCAAAGAGTCGTCGTCGCCAAAATAGAGCTTGTTACCGATTCGAATTTTACGAGCCGGATCTACCAGCACATCCCATAATCGTTGCTCTTGATTGAGCTCTCTGAGCAAGAACACCTCGATTCGGGCGCCGGTTTTTTCTTTATTACCGTACAATCGAGCCGGAAACACCTTGGTGTTGTTCAGTACCATCACGTCTCCTTCATCGAAATAATCGATGATATCTTTAAACATCTTGTGTTCGATTTTACCGCTATCGCGATGCAACACCATTAGTCGAGATTCGTCACGGTTTTCAGCCGGATACTCCGCCAATAGCTCTTTAGGTAAGTTAAAATCGAAATTAGATAGCTTCATAGGTACATACAAATTAAGAAGGGGTAAAGATACGCCCGCGAAAAGGGCAAAGTCAAGGGATTTTCAATTAATCTGCTTGCAGAATGCAGTCAAATCCCAACAGACTGAGGTCTTTCCAAAAGTCTGGGTACGACTTTTCCACCACACTAGGATCGCGAATTTCTAGGGGAACCCTAGTCGCCAAAGGCGCAAAGGCCATGGCCATCCGGTGATCGTTATAGGTGTCTATTGCGGCGCTCTTTAACTCAGTGGATCGCGCGTGCACCTTGAGCGAGTTCGAACTAATGGCCACTGCAAGACCGCATTTTTCGAGTTCGGCCTTCATGGCGGCTAAGCGATCAGTTTCTTTGATAGGCAATGTATGCAGCCCGATCATGGTGCACTCAACTCCTAAACCGGCCGCCGTAACCGCAATGGTTTGGGCAATGTCTGGAGCATCTTTTAAGTCAAAAGCGTAGGGCCTAGATTCTGGAGCGCTGCGCTTGCGTAGCACAATAGATTCACCGCCCTCAAAGGTGGTTTCAACCCCGAATTCGGTGTAGATATCGGCAAGTACCCGGTCTCCCTGTAGCGAGTCGTTCTTGAGCACACTCAACTGCACCTGAGTGCCAACAGGAGATAGCGCGATTATACTGTAGTAATAACTAGCGGCACTCCAATCTGATTCTACTGATAACGATTGATCTCTTATTGCCGACAACGGAGCAATGCGCAGTCCGTTTTCATCCAAATAGGTCTCAACGCCGATAGCATTCAGTAGCTTCAACGTCATTTTGAGATAGGGAACCGAGGTTAGCGTTCCGTCAAAAGTAAGCGCCAGGCCTTCGCTGAATTTTGGGGCTACCAAACACAGTGCCGAGAGGTACTGACTGCTGATATCGGCGCGAATCTTCAAATGCCCTCCTCTGAGCTGTTTTCCGCTTATCTGTAAGGGCGGAAATCCCTGATTTTCCAAATAACAAACATCAGCCCCCAATTCAACTAGTGCATCGACTAAAACTCCAATAGGCCGCTGCTTCATGCGATCGCTTCCGGTTAGGGTTATCTCAGCCCCACCTAGCGAAGCAAAATAGGCCGTGAGAAAACGCATAGCCGTTCCGGCATGATGAATGTCTACCTCGCCCGAGATTTGCTCAATACCGCGCTTCATCATCTCTACATCGTGCGCATTCGAATCGTTGATCAGCTCTAAATTCGGATAAAGCGCCTTTAACAGCAGCACCCTGTTGGTCTCGCTCTTAGATCCGGTCAGTCTTATCGCAGACGACTTTAGGTCACTTTTTAGGTGTATGCGTACGGCACTCATGGCTTTAATTTTGGATTGTTTTGATGCCTTTCGCGATCGCGCTGCGTTTTCAAAACGAGTTTTCGATCAAAGGCCTGCTGAAGGTCTACCCCGGTCTGATTCGCCAAGCACAAAACGACAAACAACACATCAGCTAGCTCTTCTCCAAGGTCTTTATCCTTATCTGAAGCCTTTTCACTTTGCTCGCCGTAGCGCCGAGCAATAATGCGGGCAACCTCGCCAACTTCTTCGGTTAACTGGGCCATATTGGTGAGCTCGTTAAAATAACGCACCCCGTGTTCATTAATCCACTGATCTACCCGTTCTTGAGCCGTTTTTATGTCGTTCATTATTCTTTGTTTTTAGTGTCAATAATTAAGGTTACCGGGCCGTCGTTCAGCAAGGAGACCTTCATATCAGCTGCAAATACCCCGCGCTGAATGGGTTTACTTAAGAGCTGGTCTAGTCTATGTCCAAAATAGAGGTATAACTGATTGGACTGTTCGGGGGCTGCAGCATCTACAAAGGACGGACGGTTTCCCTTTTTGGTGGCGGCGAATAGCGTGAATTGAGAAATCAACAGCACACTGCCCTCTATTTGGTCGATCGCCAAATTCATTTTACCGTCTGCGTCACTAAAAATGCGCAACTGAGCAATCTTCGAGGCGAGCCAATCGGCATCTTGCTCGGTATCTTCATGCGTTACTCCCAATAACACGAGAAGCCCGCGTTCAATGCTCCCAACACATTGGCCATCCACTGACACAGATGCCTCACTAACCCGTTGAATTACCGCCCTCATGATTCGTATATATCTGTTCTGTATGGCCCATCTGGATCGTCTAATAACCCCCTGTAGCTATCGTAGCGACTTTGAGCAATTGATCCAGATTCAACCGCTGCTTTGACCGCGCACTGGGGCTCGTTATCGTGAAGACAGTTGTGAAATTTACACTGTGATTTTAGTGCAAAAAACTCCTTGAAGTAATCGGCTATCTCATGCCGTTCTAGGGTGGCTATACCGAATCCGCGAATACCAGGGGTATCTATAATTCGCGCCCCAAAACTCAGATCAAACATCTGGGCAAAGGTAGTGGTGTGTTGGCCCTGCTGATGCTGATCAGAGGTGCGAGCAGTTTTAAGATCTAAAGAGGGTGCAATGGCATTGATGAGGGTTGACTTACCGACACCCGAATTACCTGAAAACATGCTGGTCTTCTCTTTCATTAGTTCTCGTAGTTCATCGCAACCCAAGCCAGTTAATGCGCTGCTCACTAGTGCCTTATAGCCGATTGATTCGTATAGCTGCTTTAGCGCCATCGCTCGAGCTCTTTCACCTTCGTCATAGCTATCCCATTTATTGAATACTAAAACCACTTCAATGTGATAGGCCCCAGCACTGACCAGAAATCGGTCGATAAACGCGGCATAGGTAGGCGGATTTTTCAAGGTGACCACCAAAAAAATTTGATCTATATTGGCCGCTATGATATGTAGTTGCTTTGAGAGATTGACCGATCGCCTGACTAGGTAGTTGGCCCGAGGCTCAATAGCCGTAATGATTCCCTGCTGCTGTTCTGACTGGGCTTCTATATCAAAATTAACCCAGTCGCCTACGGCGACTGGGTTAGTAGATTTAATGCCCTGAATGCGAAACTTGCCCTTAATTCGACACGAATAAACGCGGCCGTCTTCGGCCTTGACTTGGTACCAACTTCCGGTCGATTTATAAACAAGTCCTCGCATACCCCTTATGGGTTCATGATCTTTTCTTGATGGCGAATAGACTCTTGGTGAATACTCTTGAAGAGCTTTAAAATGAACTCTTCGCTAAGGTTGCGCTGCTCTCCTTCAAGTATCATTCTTCCGAGTATCTCGTTCCAACGATTAGACTGTAAAACGGCCACGTTGCGGTCTTTCTTGAGTTGACCAATAGACTTGGCTACGGTCATGCGCTCTCCTAGCGTATCCAAGATAGACGAATCGAGTACGTCGATTTGAGCACGTAAATGGTCTAAGGAAGCGTGAAAATCGGCTTGATCGTCTCCGCGCTTACGCACCTTGAGGTCTTTGAAGATCTCCTGAAGACGCGTAGGCGTCACCTGCTGTGCGGCATCGCTCCACGCATTGTCTGGATCGCAATGCGTCTCTATCATGAGCCCATCGAAATTCAAATCGAGTGCGGTCTGTGAGACATCAAATATCAAATCTCTTCTTCCAGAAATGTGGCTAGGATCGTTGATAATAGGCAGATCTGGGTACTTTGACTGCAAGTCAATGGCGATTTGCCATTCGGGCAGGTTGCGGTATTTGGTCTTCTTATACGAAGAGAATCCGCGATGAATGACTCCTAGCTTTTCGATGTTGGCGTTGTGCAGGCGCTCTACGGCCCCTATCCAGAGCGAAAGGTCGGGGTTGACCGGATTCTTAACCAGAACCACTTTGTCGGTACCCTCTAAGGCATCTGCTATTTCTTGAACGATGAACGGGCTTACCGTCGATCGGGCACCTATCCACAACAGATCTACATCGTATTCAAGTGCCAGTTCGACATGTGCGCGGTTGGCGACTTCGGTGGCGGTCTTTAAACCCGTTTCTTCTTTGACGCGCTGAAGCCACTTAAGCCCTATGGCTCCAACTCCCTCGAAATTTCCAGGGCGCGTTCTAGGCTTCCATATACCTGCGCGGTAGTAATTGACATCTGTATCTTTTAGGTCGTGGGCAATCTGCATGACCTGAGACTCGGTCTCAGCACTGCAGGGCCCTGCGATAACGAGCGGATGCGTCAACTGCATCTCATCTAACCAGCTACGAAACTTATTCGAATTTTCCATGATTGTGATTTAAGGCTTTAAAGGTAAAGGGTTTAATATTTTTTCTATGCTATTTATGCGTTTCATTTCTTCGGTAAGGCCCTGTGTGTCTTCGTTTTCGATCAGGTCTTTAAAGGCAATAAGGTGTTCGATAAACGCCTCGAGCGTCTCTAATAAGGGTTCTTTATTCTGAACGAAAATCGGAGCCCACATCTGCGGGGAACTCTTCGCAAGGCGCACGGTAGAGGCAAATCCACTGCCGGCTAAGTCAAAAATAGTGCGATCGTCTTTCTCTTTGCCCATTACGGTCTTTCCGAGCATAAATGCACTAATGTGCGAAAGGTGAGAGACATAGGCCACATGTACATCGTGCTCCTTGGCACCCATGTATCGCACACGCATACCCAGGGCAGCAAAGGCATTCATTGCACGCTCTTGCAGGTCTATGGCCGTTTTCTCGATCTCACAAACTATAGCCAACTTGCCCTTATACAGGTCGGCTATTGCCGCATTTGGGCCTGAAAACTCGGTTCCGGCGATGGGGTGCGCCGCTAAGAAATGAGCTCTTTTTGGGTGCTCAGCCACTGAAGCACAAATTGCCAGCTTGGTAGAGCCCGCATCCATGACCAGAGTGGTCGGCCCAACGGCATCCAAAATCTTGGGCAATTCGAGCACCAACTGATCTACCGGAATACTTACAAATACGAGGTCAGCTTCCGCGAGTTGATTGTAATCAACGGCCCGATCAATTATCCCAAGCTTCATAGCCTGCTCTAAATGCTGTTCGCTGCGGTCTACTCCCAGAACCTCGGTGACCAGTGCGTGTTCTCTAAGAGCCTTCGCCCAAGACCCACCGATCAACCCCACACCTACTACAGCCAGTTTCATGATTTCTTATTTTTTACACGCATGATAGCCTTCTCGATCTGATCTGCCGTGACGCAGAGCGAAAAACGCACGTGATTCTTGCCTTCAGATCCGAAGATGAATCCGGGTGCACAGAACAGCGCATATTCGCTGAGAAGCTTGTCGGCAAAAGCCTCGCTCTGCACGCCCTTGGGCAGTTTACACCACACAAACATTCCAGTCTGACCGGGCTCCACCTCGAGTTTCAATGACTTGGCCAACAGCTCGACCAATTTTCTGCGTTGCATGTAGACTTCATTGAGTTGAACAAACCACGACTTGGGTTCAGCTAAGGCCTTAGCCGCAGCGCGTTGAATGCCAAAAAACATTCCAGAATCCATATTCGATTTAACCTTTAAAACCGACTGAATGAGCGTCTTAGATCCGGCTAAGGCTCCCACGCGCCATCCGGCCATATTGAAGACCTTGCTGAGCGAGTTGAGTTCTAACACGTTCTTATAGCCTTGGGTGTGTGCCAAAATTGAAGTGGGCTTATCGTTTCCAATAAAGCTATACGGATTGTCGTTTACCACCAGTAGGTCGTGTTTCTTGGCCAAATCGATGATGTGCTTAAACCCGTCTGGGCCTATGGTGATGCCTGTGGGCATGTGCGGATAATTCACCCACATGAGCACCGCCCGCTCTAATAATTTGGGATCGATGGTTGAAAAATCAGGCAGCCCCTTGTCATCTAAGGGGTAAAAAACAGCGCGCGCGCCAACCAATCGGGCGACAGCCTCATAGGTCGGGTAGCCTGGATTCGGAATGAGCACCACGTCTTTGGCATTGAGAAAAGCCATACTGATGTGAAAAATACCCTCTTTAGATCCCATCAGTGGAAGAATTTCATGAGTTGGATCTAATTTTACCTGATAGTGTGTTTGGTAAAACTGCGCAAAGGCCGCCCTCAACTCATCTCGTCCAACATAGCTCTGATACTGGTGTACGCCCTTTTCAGAGAGCGCCTCTAGTAGCCCGCCTATGGCTGAAGACGGAGCCTCCAAGTCTGGGCTTCCGATTCCCATGTTAATGATGGGTGATCCGGCAGCCGTGAGCGCCTTAATTTCTTTCAGCTTCTTCGAAAAGTAGTACTCGCTGACCCGCTTCAGTCTCTTGGCTTCTCTCATGATTCGCTCGTTTTAAGTTGATTGGTGTACACTCCCAACAGCGTAAAGCTGTCGGCCATTATTTCAAGAGCCGCCATAGCCTTTTGAAATTGACTCGTCTGTTCGAAGGTTACGTCTACAAAAAAGGCGTACTTCCACGGGGTTTCTATAATCGGAAGCGACTGTATCTTCGTGAGGTTGAGGTTACAATCACTCATCACATTTAGTATGGTGGCCAAGCTTCCCCTTTTGTGCCCGGTCACAAATCTAACGGAAGCTTTGTTGGCCTTTGGATCAACAGATCCGTCTTCAACCGCCCTCTTGATGCGCACAAAACGAGTCGCATTCGAGCTAAGGGTTTGAATATCGTTGGCCAAAATCTCTAAGTCATACAAGTTCGCGGCCTCAGGCGGAGCAATCGCCGCAACACCCATGCGCTGCGCTTTTGAAATGCGCTGAGCTACAGAGGCGGTATCATCGGCCTCTACTAGGGTGATGGATTTGTGCTGCTCAAAAAAAGAGGCACACTGCAAGAGCGCCATTGGATGCGACTCAACTCGTGTAATGGCCTCAAGCGACTGGCCCGGAAGGGCCATTAGGTTGTGCGAAATGCTCAAGTAAAACTCAGAGGTGATCTTAAATCCGTTGGTGTAAATCAGCGCGTAATTAGGGAGTATGGCTCCTGCAATTGAATTTTCAATAGCCATGACGGCCTCTTCGAAGCGCCTGTTCTTTAGTCCCTCCGCCAGTTCAGCAAACGAATCGCAGCAGACGCAATCAAGCTGCGAGCCATAAAATTGAACGGCCACCTTGTGGTGATTAGATCCGGCTATACCCTGAATTCCTACCTTCATAGTTTAATCAAAAAAAAAGCCCCGAAGAATCGGGACTTTAGTATTTTTTGACACACCAAATGACAAAAGCCCCCTTATCGCAAACTGCGGTAAAAGGTAAAATAGGCGAATGACTTTTGAAGTGTGTTTTTCATATATCGCGCTAAATACAGAAAAGCATTTATAAAAAGCAAATGTGCGCGCTTAATTTCTTTTAAAAAATAGATTTTTTTGCGGCCCCAGGTGGAGATCAAACATTTGAGAATAGCTATATTGAGGGGTCAAAAAAAGTAGCGTATGCATATCGCGGTTGCGGGAAATATAGGTTCGGGGAAAACCACCCTAACTGACTTACTAGCCAAGCATTACAAATGGGAGGCTCATTTTGAGGAGGTAATCACCAACCCCTACCTCAACGATTTTTACAATCACATGGAGCGCTGGAGCTTCAATCTACAGGTATACTTTCTCAACACCCGGTTCAGGCAAGTGCTGAACATTCGAGAAGGAGACAAAACGGTCATTCAAGACCGTACCATATATGAGGATGCTTACATTTTTGCACCAAACCTGCACAATATGGGGCTGATGACCAATCGCGACTTTGAAAACTACCTCAGCTTGTTTGAGCTCATGGAGTCTTTAGTAGATCCACCCGACGTCTTGATTTATCTCAGAAGTTCTATTGAAAACTTAGTCAAGCAGATTCACAAGCGCGGAAGACAATACGAAAGCGGTATCTCTATAGACTACTTGAGTCGCTTGAACGACCGTTACGAAGAGTTCATAAAGGGGTATACCAAGGGCACCCTTTTAATTTTCGATGTCGATGAGCTGAACTTTGTTGATAATGTCGAAGACCTAGGGTTTATCGTAAACCGCATCAACGCCGAGATACACGGACTGTTCAAATAAGATTTTTGCAGAAACCGCAAATTAAAAAGCCCGGGCGAATGCCCGGGCTTTTTAATTTGATTTAATCAGTAATTACGACTGAACAGCGGCGCTTTCGCTTTTTTCAATGTTGAGTTCAACCTCTGGGTGATTCGCTTTCACCTGATCCATAACCTCTTCTGCTGAACGGCCTTCATAGGTAACCTCTTCAACTTCTTGAACACCGTTCACATTGGTAACGGTGCGAATTACGGCGTAGGTCATAGAATCGTCGCTGCCCGTTGTAGCACGCACATCAACGGTGATTTCTTTGCTCACCTCATCAGTGGTGTAAGCGGCTAAGGAATCAGCCTCTACCAAACTTGGAGCAATCACCAGTGCAACTACAGACATTAACTTTAACAAGATGTTTAACGAAGGGCCTGAGGTGTCCTTAAACGGATCTCCCACGGTGTCTCCAACAACAGCTGCCTTGTGAGCATCTGACCCCTTACGTCCTTCTTTTTCGATTGTTTTCTTGGCATTATCCCAAGCACCACCGGCGTTCGATTGAAAAATAGCCATGAGTACACCTGAGGCGGTAACCCCGGCTAACAAGCCTCCGAGCATCTCAGCACCTCCAACAAAGCCTATAAAAACAGGAACGATGATCGCCAATAGTCCGGGCATCACCATTTCTTTGATCGATGCCTGAGTCGAAATAGCTACACACTTATCGTATTCGGCAACCCCATCGGCGGCATCAAAGATCGCTCGATCTTCAGGGGTGGCCTTTGACAAGTCTGAATCGTACTTGCGCATCACCTCAAGGGCGGCCTTAAGAGCAGGAATATCTTTGAATTGGCGACGCACCTCTTCAATCATGGCCATAGCGGCACGACCTACTGCATTCATCGACATAGCCGAGAATACAAATGGAAGCATAGCTCCAATCAATAATCCGGCCATAATGGTTGGCTCAGAAACATCGATTGATTTCACCTTGGCGGTTTTCATAAAGGCTGCAAAAAGTGCAAGCGCAGTAAGGGCTGCAGAGGCAATAGCAAATCCTTTTCCGATGGCCGCGGTAGTGTTTCCTACGGCATCAAGGGTATCTGTGCGCTCTCTAACTTCGGCCGGAAGCTCTGCCATTTCGGCAATACCTCCCGCATTATCCGAAATCGGTCCGTACGCATCTACTGCCAATTGAATACCAGTGTTGGCTAGCATACCCACAGCGGCAATAGCAATACCGTAAAGTCCGGCAAAGTGATGCGAAACGAGGATCGCCGCAGCAATCAAGATGATCGGAATAGCCGTAGACATCATACCTACACCCAGTCCGGCAATAATATTCGTGGCCGATCCGGTTTCAGACTGACGCACGATTGAGTTCACAGGCTTAGTGCCTGTTCCTGTGTAATATTCGGTAACCTTACCCACTAGAAGGCCTGCAACCAATCCAGCAATGGTAGCCAAGAAAACGCCTAAAGAAGTAAAGGTCTTTCCTTGCTCTACCCACGATTCAGGAAGCATCTCATTAATCAAGAAATAAGAAGTCACGAGCATAAGTGCGGCCGATCCAAACTCACCCAAATTAAGGGCTGTTTGTGGGTTTCCGCCCTCTTTAACACGCACAAAGAAGGTTCCGATGATAGACATAATGATCCCGGCTGCTGCTAGAGCTAACGGAAGGTAAACTGCACCCAATCCATTAAACGAGTTTTCAAACTCAGGAAGTGTAGCAAAAGCTGCTCCTAGAACCATTGTTCCAATAATAGAACCTACATACGATTCAAAAAGGTCAGCGCCCATTCCGGCCACATCTCCAACGTTGTCTCCAACGTTATCTGCAATGGTAGCAGGGTTAAGCGGATGGTCTTCTGGAATACCGGCTTCAACCTTACCCACCAGGTCAGCTCCGACATCGGCGGCTTTAGTATAAATACCGCCACCCACGCGAGCAAACAAAGCGATAGAAGAGGCTCCAAGAGAAAATCCTGAAAGTACGTTGAGCACTTCATCAATTCCCCATCCCTGAGCACTGTATATAGCAAATAATGAACCTAAACCTAAAACGCCTAAACCAACTACACCTAGACCCATAACCGATCCTCCAGCGAATGCGACTTCTAGAGCCTTAGGTAAAGAGGTACGTGCGGCATTGGTTGTGCGCACATTGGCCTTTGTGGCGACGCGCATACCGATGAATCCGGCTAGGGCCGAACAAACGGCACCTACAATGAATGAGACCGCCACAAGACCGTTCGATCCGGCCTCGTTTTGACCTTTGAAGAACAGTAATATAGCAACGGCTGCCACGAAAATGCTTAGAATCTTGTATTCAGCCTTTAAAAAAGACATCGCCCCATCAGCAATGTTTTTGGCGATTCTAGCCATTTTTTCGTTACCCACTTCTTGCTTGGTAACCCATGCATTTTTGATAAAAACGTAAATGAGCCCAAGAATCCCAAAGGCCCATAAGAAAGGAACTAATGCCTCCATATAGAATAGTTTAGTTTCGGTTAGTTTTATAACAACGCCCGCAAAAGTAGTAAAAGTTAAACTTTTAGGCTGTTGAAATTAGCGCGCTGCCTCAACGCTCAAAAGTGTGCCTTTTTGCGCACACTTAATCGCGGTACAATACCTTTTTAACGGCTTTAACAACATCGTCCTCGTTTGGCAACCACTCTTGCAGCAGCACCGGTGAATAGGGCGCTGGAGTATCGGCCGTGTTGAGCTTCACTACAGGGGCATCAAGGTAATCAAAGGCCTTATCTTGAACCTGGTATGTGATCTCGGTGGCCACGTTTCCAAACGGCCATGCTTCTTCTAAAACCACTAAGCGGTTTGTTTTTTTCACCGATTTTATAATCGTATCGACATCCATTGGTCGCACGGTTCTCAAATCAATAATTTCAACAGATATTCCTTCTTGAGCCAAACGATCGGCTGCCTTATAGGCCTCTTTGATGATTTTTCCGAAAGAGACGATGGTCACATCGGTCCCTTCGCGTTTAATATCGGCAACCCCAAGAGGAATGGTGTAATCTCCCTCGGGCACCTCTCCCTTGTCTCCGTACATCTGCTCAGACTCCATGAAAATTACCGGATCGTCGTCACGTATAGCTGATTTCAGCAATCCCTTAGCGTCTGCCGGATTCGACGGAACCACCACCTTTAAACCCGGACAGTTAGCAAACCAACTGTCAAAGGCCTGTGAGTGCGTAGCCGCTAACTGCCCAGCAGAAGCAGTTGGACCTCTAAAAACGATAGGAATATTAAACTGACCCGCAGACATCTGGCGCATTTTAGCGGCGTTATTGATGATCTGGTCAATACCTACCAACGAAAAGTTGAAGGTCATGAATTCGATAATGGGGCGGTTGCCGTTCATGGCTGAACCCACACCAATACCCGAAAAGCCCAACTCAGATATAGGGGTGTCAATGACGCGTTTAGGGCCAAATTCGTCTAGCATACCCTTAGACGCTTTATAAGCACCATTGTATTCGGCTACCTCTTCTCCCATGAGATATATAGTCTCGTCTCGGCGCATCTCTTCAGACATGGCCTCAGCAATTGCCTCTCTAAACTGAAGTGTTTTCATAGTCTTTTTATACAGTGTGTGGGCAAAAATAAGACATTTTAACCGTTGTCTATACCCCTGAGTCTTCGAATAAATTTATTATGCATGCATAATAAATTAATCGGTTTTAGTATATTTGTTTACAGACGATTAACCCTGATTACCTATGAAGATTTTGGTTTGCATAAGTGCGGTTCCTGACACCACATCAAAGATTAATTTTACCGATAACGACACCCGCTTTGACACCCAGGGCGTTCAGTTTGTCATGAACCCCAACGACGAGTTCGGGCTTACTCGGGCAATTTGGTTTCAAGAAAAACAACAAGCAGAGGTGCACATCGCTACTGTTGGAGAATCAGCGGTTGAACCCATCATGCGCAAGGCTCT
>JAURPW010000113.1:0-12733 GCA_030836435.1 Flavobacteriaceae bacterium | reverse complement strand
TTCATGCGCTCAATATGCTTGGCGTGAATTAAACGTCCGTAATCTTCACTTTGGTCGGCGGCCTTCGAATAGGCCGACTCAATGGCCGCTTTTAGGGCCTTTAAAAAGTCATCGTAAACGCTCTGATGCACCAACACATAGTCGGGGGCAATACAGGTTTGTCCGGCATTCAAAAATTTACCCCATACAATGCGTCTGGCGCTTAAATCAAGCGGAGCAGTAGCATCTACAATACAAGGAGACTTACCGCCCAACTCTAAGGTAGTAGGGGTGAGGTGCTGCGCGGCGGCCTGAGCCACCAACTTACCCACCGCTACGCTTCCGGTAAAGAAAATATAGTCCCACTGATGCTTCAAAAGTTCTTGACTCACCGCCGCGTCTCCCTGAACCACGGTCACGTGATCTTCATCAAACACGGCCTTCACGATTTCGGCGAGCAACGCACTGGTGTGCGCACTGTACTCACTGGGTTTGAGCACCACGGTGTTGCCTGCGGCAACCGCAGAAACTAGGGGGGTCAGACTCAGTTGAAACGGATAGTTCCAGGGAGCGATATGCAGCGTTACCCCATAAGGATCTTTGAACACCTTCGAATAAGCCGGAAATGAAGCCAAACTTGCAGAGCGTCGCTCTGTTCTAGACCACTGATCTATGTGCTTCAAGCTGTGCTTGATCTCGGCCTGAAGGTAGCTAATCTCAGTGGCCACCGACTCAAAGGCCGACTTATTAAGGTCTTTACTCAACGCCTCAATAATGGCCTCTTCACGCGCATTCACCTCAACCAACAGACGCTTCAACGCCTGTTTTCTGAACGGTATAGAACGCGTAGCGCCGGTTCTAAAGAACCGGCGCTGACCCTGTATTATTTCTGTGATCGATTGCATACCCCTTAAAGGTACGAAAGCTCGAAAAATGGAAGCGATTAGTAGGCTAAAGTCACCTCAACTTTTATGTCGTCAAGAATGAGCTTGTCTCCCAAGTCTGAAAAGAATGCTCCAGAGCGAAACTTCACGTCGTATTTCGAGCGGTCAAAGACCATAGAGGCTGTCATTTTGTTGGCCCCAGCAGCTGCGAAGGTTACCGAAACCGGATGTGTCTTACCTCTAACCGTTAAATCTCCAGCAGCCTCGAAGGTATTGTCTGACCCTTCTTTAACTGAAGTGAGCACTAAAAAGGCTGTTTTGAACTGATCTACCCCAAAGAAATCGTCAGCTTTTAAGTGACCTTCTAGTTTTTGTGCCCATTCACCCTCTAGATCTTCAACGTCCAAAGAGGTCATGTCTATTTCAAACGCACCTCCTGTGAGTTTCCCGTTTGACACATTGATAGAGCCCGATTTGAATTTAAGAGATCCGTAATGTTCCTTTCCAGAAATTTCTTTACCGTACCATTTAAGTGCACTGTCTGCAAGATTGATTTCTTGAGCAGATAGAGAAAAGTTGAGCGCCAAAGCGGCGATAAGAGTAAATACAAATGTTTTCATAGACTTATAAATTTTATCAGCACTAAAGATACTGCCTAATCGAAACGATAGGTGTTAAAAAGCGGGGAAAACTTAACCTAGATTAAGTGCTGAAATACGGCTGAATTAGGCGACTTCGCGCTCTAAAGCGATGTAGTGGGTCAACTGCTGAGAAGCGTTATAGAGCGGAATAATCTTAACCTCGCACACATACGCCTCACCGTTTTTGCGGTGATTGGTAATTTGAGCAGTAAAGGGTTGTCCAGTTTTCAGCTGCGCTCTAAAGAATTCTCTTTCTGCAAGCTGGGTCTGTGAGCCATGAAGCACCTTGTTTGGTGTGCGGCCTACGATTTCGTGGCTGGCGTATCCGGTCATCTTAGAGAATCCTTGATCAACCCACACTACAGAATACTGGTGATCGCTAATAATGAAGGCTTGGTAAGTGTTGTAGTCTTCAGCTACTTCGTCGATTTGAGTGACCCATTCGAAATTCTGCGCCATGCGCTGATAAACCTCTTTTAGGTACGTACCGTTAAGCTCACCACACAACTTGTGATAGTGTTCTAAATAAAAATCTCCGGCAATAAGAGGCACAGAGTTGGCGTTTGTGTTCATACAACAACTTTGCTGTAAAATTAATATATATCCAAAGATCCGCAAACTAACTCTCTGATTTTTAGAGAGAAAATGAAAAATTAGCGGTTTTGTTTAAACTTTAAATCGACACTCAAATCAATTTCATCTTCGATTGGTTTGAGCAAAAAGCGAGGTAATTTTAGATCAAAATCATTCAAGTTTACCTTGAAATCACCGGTCAGATTAACTTGACCCTCCTGACTTTCTAGTCGGAGTTTTACGCGGTAATTCTTTCGAATTCCATTCAGCTCGAAAAATCCAAAAAGTTCAACAGTTTTGTCTTCGGATTGGCTTATTTCTTCGCTGTAAAAGCGCACTTCAGGGTGTAAAATGGCATTTAACACCCTCAAAGCGTTCGAATCTCGGTTCGAACTGTTTGAATCGAAGGAGGCCAAAGGCACGGTTACGGCTATACGTTGCAGCACACCATCAGACTCGATTAACAATCCCTTGGCTGCCACTGATACGCCTGTCCAGTCGTGAGCGACATGGTATCCGCTGTAGGTGATATTCGAAGAGTCTAGGTTGTAGGTTTCTTGAGCCTTAACCTCTGCAAAAAGGAGTAATAACCCCGTGAATAGCGCTACTATTTTCATCTTATTGCTTTAAACGTATAACTATTGTTGCTGCAGCAAATGCGCCAAAGGCTGTGTAGGCAGACGCTCTGTGCAACGACTTGTCGCGCTCAGAATAATATTGAGTAGCTAGCATAGCCGACAAATGAACGGTTGCCAACCATTTGTGCGCCCTCGCTCCGCTTAACCCCACCTCTTTAGAGCTAATCAAGGGCGGAGGCGTAAATAAAGACAAAGCCGCTCCTGTAAAATAAGTTGCAGTTACAATCTGACCCACCGTCTCGTGGGTTTTATAGAGCGAGTAGTCACCATTGTACAATTGCCCTCCTAGTATGCCTTGGGCCAGCATTCCGGCTAGAGTGGCGTAGCCGATCACTTGGTGCGCATTGAGGAGTGTCTTTCGCAGACGCAGCTCTTTCATTCGCTGCTCTTCGGTGAGCTTCGCAATACCTGTAATGCGCAGGGCCCCTTTTTCGCCCCATAAGAGGCGCTGGGTAAACAGCATGCGCTCGGGAAGCAGATCGAAGGCTTGTTCTGAGCCCTGTTCTTCGGCTATTTGGCTAAATAAATCATCTTGAGCGCTTAGGATTTGAAGTCCTAGGCACAGCACAATAACAAAAAGAACGGGTCTATGAAGCATAAATTTACTTGGTTACAACGAGTTGATTCTCATTTAAGGTAGTCGTGTAACGCGCTAGATTGCCCGAGGTAGCGCCTGAAGAACAATTCGCGGTTCCGCCTTGAGAGGTTCCGTATGAATTACCGTGGTTACCGCAAGTGAAGCGATTACTTGAAGCGCTAAACGTCCATGCATTACTCGTTCCGGCATGGGGGCAACAGTTGTCAAAAGCCAAAACTTGGGTTGCAGAGGTGCGCAGCAATAATACACCAGCGTCGGTAAAGTTAAAATACCCCCCAACATTCTTGAGATTATCAAAGAATGCATTGCCCAAATCGGCTGTAATGGTGTCTCCGTCAATAGTGTAGGCCGGGGTGTTACTGCTATTGTCTGACCCTGAACTGTCGGTTGAATTGTTGTCAGAGTTTCCCGCCTCGCTTTCTGAGTCGGTAATTCCAGTCGCTCCTGGATCAGAGGTGCTGTCAGAAGAACAGGCCTCTAAAAAAGAGATTCCAAACATAGCAAAGGCAACTGTTGGACACACTTTGGTCAAAAACTCCCTACGCTTATTTGTTTGATTTTCAGTAGATTCCATTTTCTTTTTCTTTTTTTGTTTAAAGATAGTGGTCGTTACTTAAACAAACTAATTGTTTTTTACCAAATTCCCTCTATGCCAGCCAATTGCTTTACCGTGATACCTGAGTCGACCGCCTCGTAGAGCAGACGGCTCATAGGCTCACTAGAGAAATACTGAAGGGTGGCCGATTGTTCTCCGCCGTTAACAAAAAGTTCTACAGACGAAACGTCTATCCATAAATCAAGAGTGAGTACCTGAGAAAGGCTAGATGATAGGTCTAATGCAATGGGAGCGGTAAATGCTTCACTAAAGCTTACCTCTCCCGAGCCTGAACGATCGATAAGCAGCGACTTGCTATCAGCATTGAAGCTGAATTTAAGCTGCTCGTCGTTAGCTGTGGTAAGCGCAAATGCGGTAGTCGTTAGCGGAAGCTCTAGTCGCACAAAAGCCTGACCTGAGGGTAAATTCACATAAGTAGAGTCGCCACTGCTCTCCAGGCTAATCTCGGTGGGTACCTTCAACTGCTCTAGAGCCTCGATTGGTGTGTTCTTCAATCGAACCCCATCGTTAGCGCTGTATAAACTGAGCTCACGCGGCAAGGTAGAGGCGCTGCGCCACTTGGTGGTGGGCGTATTTTGGGCGTAAGACCAGTTGTTCATCCAGGCTATAAACAAACGCTCATCATTGGGGGTGTTGTTAAAGGTCACTCCGGCGTAGTTATCAGGGCCAAAGTCTACCCACTCAATCGACTCTTGGTCTGATGAAAAATCGTATCCGTCAAAATCTCCTACGAAATACTGTGTAGCGCTGCCTCCATTGGGGCCGCCCGGATTGATACTAATCAGCAGTACCCAATGGGTCTCGCCGTTGAGTTCAAGCGCGAAGAGATCCGGGCACTCCCAGACCCCGCCATGGGCTCCAACTTCGTGTCCGAAAGTGGAGGTCAAGTTCCAGTCGATCAAGTTATCAGAGCGATAGAGCTGCAGGTGGTCACCCGCAACCAAGGCCATGATCCATGAAGAGGACGCCTCGTGCCAGAACACTTTAGGGTCTCTAAAATCAATATAGCCCGGATTTTTTACCACTGGGTTGCCCCCATACTTAGTCCAGCTTTTGCCCTTATCGAGGCTAAAGGCGATTCCTTGGGTTTGAAAATTATCGGTCTTTTGTTCGGCTGCGGCGGCATCGTGGTAGGTAAAAATGGCCACCATTGGAGGGTTTTCTTCGGTACCAAGGCCAGAGGTGTTGTTGAGATCCATAACCGCACTACCCGAAAAAATCGTTCCGTATTGATCGGGGTAAAGCGCTATAGGTTGGTGCTCCCAACGCACCAAATCGCTACTAGTGGCGTGACCCCAATGCATTGGGCCCCAGACAATATCTTCTGGGTGGTATTGGTAAAACAGGTGATATGAGCTGCCGTCGAAGACCAATCCGTTCGGATCATTCATCCACATAGAATCTGGGCTGAAGTGAAATTGCGGCCTGTAGGGCTCCGAATAATACGTTTGAGTCTCCGCTTTTTGAGCACAACTTGAAAAAAGCAAAAGACTGGATAACGAAATCAAGAAAACAGATTTAGTCATAGGTGGTTTTTTTGAGGCATTGAATTAGCCGCTATTTTTACATCGCTCATGAAAGATACTAAACAAGAGAAAGCCTTAGCCATATTCCTAAAAAATCCGCGCCTCGGGGCGGTAAAAACCCGATTGGCCGCTGCTATCGGCGATCAAAAGGCCTTAGAAATCTATACGAGGCTAGTAGCACTAACGCTCAAAGCCGCAGAAGAGGTGAGCGCCTCAAGGCATCTCTTTTACAGTGACACACTTGAGTCTGCGCCAAAAGACCTTCAGGCGGAGCCGCACATTCAGATCGGGTCAGGTCTTGGAGAGCGCATGAACAAGGCCTTTAACCAGCTGCTCGACAATTACCACAGGGTCGTGCTTATCGGAAGCGACCTTCCTGAGATCAGTGCTACTCTAATCGATGAGGCCTTTGAAAAACTAGATACAAACGATCTGGTAATCGGCCCAGCAGAAGATGGAGGTTATTACCTCATCGCACTAAAGACCCCCCAGCCCACTCTTTTTAGTGCCATAGAATACTCCAACGCCGAGGTTTTTGAGCAGACTCTTGTGCGTGCAGAGGCCGAAAAACTAAAGGTGGCCACGCTTAAAAAATTGCGCGATATAGACACCTTAGCCGATCTAGATCACTTTGATTTTTTAAGCAGTTAGCACTCTGCGACTCGGCAGAAATGGCGTAATTTAGTAAGCCTATGCTGAAGAATGAATTACTCACCGAAACACTAGACCACCTTAGGTCTAGAGGTTTTGAGACCCCAGAAATTGGAATCGTTTTAGGAACGGGCTTAGGCCAACTCGTCGACGAGCTCGAAATTTTAGCGGTTGCGCACTACCACCATATTCCACACTTTCCGGTATCAACCGTAGAGTACCACTCTGGAAAACTACTTTACGGAATCCTAAGCGGAAAAAAGGTAGTGGTCATGCAAGGTCGCTTTCACCTCTACGAGGGCTATGATTTTGTGGCGCTGACCTATCCAATTCGCGTGATGCACGCGCTGGGCATTGAGAAGCTTATGATATCTAACGCTGCAGGAGCCATCAATAAAACCTTCTCAAAGGGGCAGCTCATGCTGATTGACGATCACATCAATCTTCAGGGCGGATCTCCATTAGCCTTCTCAGATGTTTCTTTATACGGCCCTCGATTTGTAGACATGCTGTGCCCCTACGACAGCAAGCTGTCTGCCTTGGCTATTCAAATTGCCGAGGAGCACCAAATCACACTGAACAAAGGAGTGTATGCCGCCGTAGTCGGCCCTCAATTAGAGACAAGGGCCGAGTACCGAATGCTGAGCATCATAGGCGCC
Source organism: Flavobacteriaceae bacterium (assembly GCA_030836435.1). Lineage (GTDB taxonomy): Bacteria > Bacteroidota > Bacteroidia > Flavobacteriales > Flavobacteriaceae > UBA3478. Next base: position 5,968 of record JAURPW010000113.1, on the reverse strand, counting down.
GATGCCGTTGGAATGAGCACCGTTCCAGAAGTGATCGTAGCCAATCATTTGAGCCTTCCGGTCATCGCCATATCTGTGCTCACTGACGAATGCGATCCAGACTGTTTGCAGCCCATAAACGTAGAAGAGATTCTATCTATCGCAAAGGCCTGCGAGCCCAACCTTATCACTTTGTTTAAAGAATTGATAGCGCGCTCATGATCATTTCGGTCACTCAAACTACGATAAAAGGCAGTTAGCAAACCGTATGCAAGAGGTCTGTATTATCGGAAATGGAGTCGCAGGTAGCACCCTTGCGCTGAACCTCAGTGCCTCTGAAAAATTTAAGGTGCATCTCATCTCAGAAGAGGCCGATTACTTCTTTTCGCGAACCGCCCTCATGTATGTATACATGGGACACTTGACACTTAAGCAAACCGAGCCCTACGAGCGAGGTCTTTGGAATGACAGCCCTATTAACCGCATCCGAGGTAGAGTTACCGCGTTAAACAGTAGCGCCAAACAGCTCAAGATTGACGAGCATTCGTCAGGCACCCAAATAGTAAACTACGATATTCTAGTCATAGCTACAGGCTCAAAGCCTCGCTTTTTAGACTGGCCCAATGCCCATTTAAAGGGCATATCTGGCCTTTACCACTTGGGTGATCTCGAAAAAATCGAAAGCTACACTCAAAGCCACAAGCACTGCAAAAATGCTTTGGTGGTGGGCGGAGGACTCATCGGAGTAGAGCTAGCCGAAATGCTGCACAGTCGAAAAATAGACGTTAAGATACTCATTAGAGAACCCTTGTTCTGGTCTTCGGTATTACCCGATTCCGACGCACTACTAGTGCAGAAGCACCTAGAATCTAGGGGAGTTGAAGTAGTCTCTAACACAGAGATAAAAGGCTTTCTAACCGATGATGACACCCATGTAAGCGGGGTTGAACTGAGCGACAACTCCCGTTTAGAAGCTCAATTTGTAGGGGTTAGCATTGGGGTGCAACCCAATATCTCTTTTCTAGAAGAAAGTGGGCTAGAACTTCATCACGGAATCCTTGTCAACGAACACCTTCAGACCAGCGACAAATCAATCTTCGCCATTGGAGACTGCGCCGAACTGGGGCAGTCTAACCCAAAGCGACGAGCCCTGGAGCCCGTGTGGTATGTAGCGCGCAAAATGGCTGACGCTTTGTCTGAGCACCTCATTAACGGACCCTTTGCCTACGTGCAAGGGCATTGGTTCAATTCGGCCAAGTTTTTTGACCTAGAATACCAGACCTATGGGCAAGTGAGCAATTCGGCCAAACGCAAAAACTCGGAGCAACACTTTCATTGGCACAACACTAAAATGACTAAAGGCCTTACCTTGGCCTACGAAGCGCATTCTCGTCTTTTTTTAGGGGTAAACGCCTTCGGAATACGACTCAAGCAAGATGCTTTTGAGCAGTGGCTTGACCAATCGGCATCTATAGACACAGTGGTTGAACAGCTAGAAACCGCTCACTTCGATACCGAATTCAGTAAGAACTACACTAAAGAACTTAGATATGCTTTCGTATCAAACAACAGCTAGCCAGCGCGCTTTCACGTTTTTAGGGCTCTTGGGTATTCTCTTACTTTTCGCCTCAGGGGTGGGCCAGTCATTGGCTGTACCCTCTGGCGTTTTAACCGGCTCTGCTCTCTCACTGATCGCCTTAGCCATTCTGGGGTACACCTACGCCAGCTACGCCCCCTATCATTCAGGAGTTAAGAATAACGCCAATGTCATCAAGTCGCTGACGCAGCGCGGAGTCTGGGCCTATGTGAGCGCCCTAGCGCTGACCGCCTTTTATGTGGTATTGTACTTTTTCGATGCCCACCTAGAGCCCATGATTAGGGGCTTCGATTTCATCAGCCAATCGTTGTCTGGAAAGCCCGCCACCCAATGGTTTGTCTACGGGGTACTCTACACGCTGGCCATTCTACTATTTGGGGTGAAATTTATCGTGAAGTACCGACACAGCCGCTATCAGGTAATTCGCACCCTAAGCGTGATGTTCTTTCAGTTGATTTTCGCCTTTTTGCTGCCCGAGTTTATGGCCCGATTAAATGGTGACTTGCCCTACTACGATCTTAAAAGCATGTGGCCGCTGAATTACTACCTGTTTGACAGCTATTACATCGAGTCTTTTGTTTCTGCAAAGACCTTAGGGATTGGGCTGTTGATCTTTGGGGTGCTTTCTATTTTTGTGATTAGCCCCATTCTCACCTACAAGTTCGGAAAGCGCTGGTACTGTTCTTGGGTGTGCGGATGCGGTGGCTTGGCCGAAACAGCCGGAGACGCCTTTAGACACCTCAGTGACAATAGCATTCGGGCATGGAAGCTCGAACGGTGGATGATACACAGCATCCTAGTTCTTATAACATTAAGCACCGTCGGAGTAGTACACAGCTATTTGTTAGAGCATCCTGAAGAATACTGGCTTAGCCCGTCTGTCTTTATCTTGAGCGTCGTGAGCCTTCTAGTGGCTGTGGTAGCTCTCATCTACTTCAAGCGAAGAGCGTGGATCGCCAAAGACGCCAAAACAGCCATGATCATTGTGGGTGCCTTGTTGGCCGGATTCACCGGCATGCATTTTCTAAGCGACACCTATCACGTCTTTTTAATTCCGTCTCACAGTTTGAGATCGGTATACGGATTTTTCGTGGGCAGCATCTTCTCTGGGGTGATCGGTACCGGATTTTATCCGCTACTCGGTAACCGGGTTTGGTGCCGATTTGGCTGCCCAATGGCCGCCATCCTAGGCATTCAGCAAAAACTATTCTCCAAATTTCAAATTACCACCAATTCTGGTCAATGCATCTCGTGCGGTAATTGCTCCGCCTATTGTGAAATGGGAATCGACGTAAGGGCCTACGCTCAAAAAGCAGAACCCATAAAGCGGGCGTCTTGCGTCGGATGCGGCATCTGCGCAGAAGTGTGTCCACGTGGCGTACTGCGCTTAGAAAATACGGCAAACCCAAACATTCAAGCATGATTTGGGTGATCATACCCGCTTTTAATGAGGCCAAAAGTATTGCGCTAGTTCTGCGCGATCTGCCCGATCTGGTCGACGAAGTGGTGGTGGTTGACAACAGGTCTACTGATGGCACCGCTGACGAAGCCGAAAAGGCCGGAGCGACCGTGCTCTTCGAGGCTCAAAAAGGTTATGGGTATGCCTGTTTAAAGGGCATCGCCTATTTGGCCCAGAAGGCTAAGCCAAAAGATATAGTCGTTTTTTTAGACGGCGACTATTCTGACTACCCAGAAGAGCTCGAGCAGCTGATTGATCCGATCCTAAAAAACGAAGCCCTTTTCAGTCTAGGCACGCGCGTGACCCCTCAGTTAGAGAAGAAAGCACTGACCCCACAGCAGCGCTTTGGAAACGCCCTGGCTACCCAGCTGATGAAACTTTTTTACGGCTCGCGATTTACCGACCTCGGCCCCTTTAGGGCTATTGAATGGGAAACCTTGGAGGGCCTTAAAATGAGCGACAAGACTTACGGATGGACGGTCGAAATGCAGCTAAAAGTTCTCAAGAAAAATATTCCCTACGCAGAGATTCCGGTACGTTACAGGCCGCGCATCGGCGTTTCAAAAGTCTCAGGAACCCTAAAAGGAACCCTTATGGCAGGCTACAAAATCCTGCTGTGGATCTTCACCTATAGCCTCAAGAAATGATCGCCTTGCTTTTGGTTTACTTTTTTGGCTTACTTACCGCCCTATTGATTCTTTATTCGGGCTATCAGCTCTATTTAAGTCTGGTCTGCTCGCAGCGGCTTAAGGCCCAACGATTGCAACCGGCCAATGGCCTAGAACCAATGCGCTTAGCAAAAGAATCGCTTTCGCCAGTCACCTTTCAGATCGCCTTATTTAACGAGGGCTATGTGGTTGAGACCCTATTTTCTGCCCTCCTAAAACTAAATTACCCCAAGCAGCTGGTAGAAATTCAACTATTAGACGACTCTACCGATGCCTCTATCGAGATCAATGCTGAATGGATTAGGCGGTTTAATGCCTTCGGATTTGAGGCGGTTCACCTAAGGCGACAGCACCGAAAAGGATTCAAAGCAGGAGCCCTTAATGAAGGCTTGAAAAAAGCCAAAGGAACCTACATCGCCCTCTTCGATGCCGATTTCAACCTAGGCCCCGATTGGTTGCTGCAAAGCCTAGAGGGATTTGAAGATCCCCTTATTGCCGCGGTGCAGTCTAGGTGGACTTACAGTAACGCTGCTCAGAATCGCATCACCCAATTGCAAGTTCTCGGGCTGAATCACCACTTCATCAACGAGCACATCGCTAGAGACCACTTAAACCTTATGAGCACCTTTAATGGAACGGCAGCCCTGTGGAAGAAGTCGGTTATTGAGCAGATTGGCGGCTTTAGCACTCAAACATTAACCGAAGATCTCAATTTGGCCTACAGAGCTCAGTTAAAGGGCTACCGAATAAGCTACGCGGCCCACATCTCGGCAGAGAGTGAGCTTCCGGCCACCGCCTCGGCCTACTTCACCCAGCAGTTTCGATGGAACAAAGGAGCCGCCGAAAACTTTCGTCTGCTGCGCACAAAGTTGAGCGGGCTGCGAAATGGCAGCGTCCGCTTTCATGCCTTTATGCATCTGCTAGGCTCTACCTTCTACTTGGCTTCGTTTCTCTTACTCATTGTGGGGCTATCTGCGCTGTTGATTCCCTTTTCTTCTAGTCAACTGCACTACCTGGGTTTGATTGTCAACGGGCTTTCGCTGTCTGCTGTGTTTCTTGGAGTTGCGCTCTATAGAGCCGAACGCGCAGCTCACACAAAAGCACCCCTATTGGCATGGATCGTAAACTTCGTTCTTTACCTCACTCTATCTGCAGGAATGAGCTATATGAATGCCCGTGCGGTGGTCGAAGGGCACCTGGGAGTTCGATCGGCCTTTGTGAGAACCCCTAAAATCAAGCAGTTTAAAGAGCGCCTAAAAACCCGACTTAAGCGCTTTAGGCTTGTAGAGGGGCTAATTGCACTACTCGGCTGGACGGCTTTTGCTCTTGATATTCTAACGGCCTCCTTTAGTCTTATAGGCCTTCACCTTTTTACGGCTGTAGCCTTTAGCTGGGTATGTTTATCTTCATGGAAACACGCATGAAAACCCTTTTTGGCATTCTTTTAGTGCTCTGCTCAATGGCAGCCTATTACTTTATAGGTTACCAGATTGAGCGATCAGACCTCTACCTGCTGCTCTTTTCGCTGGGCCTTAGTTTTGGGTGTTACTTCTATTTGCTCAAGCAACCCATTTCTATTTGGGCCGTCTTAATTAGCGGACTGTTGTTTCGGCTGGTTTTTGCCTTAAGTACCCCCAGTCTATCCCAAGATTTCTATCGCTTCATTTGGGACGGAGCACTTTTTCTAAGAGGCATCAGCCCTTACACCTACGTGCCCGAAGAGTTGATTTACCTTGAGAGTTATCGCGATCTAAGGCCGCTGTATGAAGGGATGGGGCCCGCTAGTGCTCGAAACTTCAGCAATTACCCCATGCTCAATCAATGGTTGTTTGCTTTGGGTAGCCTGAGTGAACATCCGCCTTTTGTTTACCGATTACTAATCGTTTTGGCCGACCTAGCTGTTTTTTGGCTTCTTCACCAATTGATTCTTTCGTTCACTCACAAAAGATGGGCCTTGACCGCCTATTTTTTAAATCCACTAGTCATCGTAGAAGGAACACACAACCTGCATTTCGAGCCCGTCATGTTGGCCTTTCTGCTAGCCTTTATATATGCCCTAAAACGAAAGCGTCAGGGGTTGGCGGTGGTTTTCTTTAGCGCATCGGTCTTCACCAAATTGCTACCCTTATTAATAGGCCCTTTGCTCTTGCGCTGGCTCAAACCAAAGTCGCTGACCCTATTTAGCCTTAGTTTTTTGGCGCTGTCTGTTCTGTTTATTGTCCCGTTTTCGGGGCCTCTTTGGGCTCAGAACTGGGGGGCGAGCGT
>JAURPW010000112.1:0-3049 GCA_030836435.1 Flavobacteriaceae bacterium | reverse complement strand
GAGACGCACTTAAGAATTTAGGAAAGGCTTTCGGTTTTGCCGTTGCCACTCCTACGGTATTATCCATTCTGCAGAGTTGTAGCTCTTCAGACGGATTAGTATGGGCACCACAATTCTTCTCAAGCGAAGAAGGTTCATTTTTAGTTAAGGCAATTGATGTGATTTTGCCGGCTACAGATACACCTTCAGCTTCTGAAATGAATGTTCATGTATTCATCGACAAGTTGATCGCTGAATGTTATGACGCTGAGGCTCAGGAGCGAGTTAAGAGTCAATTGACCGCTTTTGCCAGCTTCGTAACTGAATCGACAGGGGCTAGTTCTCTGGCAGCGGTTAGTGAAGCTAATCTTGTAGATAGCTTTACGACCTTATTCGGTGATAGAGATGAGTCTATTTCTTCAGATGCTTATGCGTTTGCTGGAGATTTGAGAAGTATGACTATTAGTGCCTATAAAGGTTCTGAGTATATCGGAGAAAATGTTCTTGCATATTTACCAGTACCAGGCGAGTATATCGCTTGTGATGATCTACAAACGCTTACTGGCGGTAAAGCTTGGTCTGAATAAGACCTCAATAGTTTAAGTAAAAAAGCCCGCACCAATGGTGCGGGCTTTTTTTGTGTTTCTTAATCACTTATGGCAGCGAGTAATTAAGATCCACACATCAAACAGTCGTCATCTCCTTGACCCTCTTTTGATCTTCTGATGAGCTCCTTCATTTCTTCAGGGCTCATCGGCTCGACATCTACTTCTTTCTCGCGGATGCTTGCGGCATCTTGCTCGGCCACTTTAATTTGAGCCTCTGCGGATACTGCGACTGGAGCAGCTTTCTTCGTGTTATCCACCGTGAATTTGATAGCGTCTGTAGCAGCTTTGGTTCTTAGGTAATACATACCTGTTTTTAACCCGCTCTTCCAGGCATAGAAGTGCATTGAGGTTAGTTTGCTGAAGCTCGCATTTTCCATGAAAAGGTTTAGTGATTGAGACTGATCGATAAAATAACCTCTGTGACGGCTCATATCGATAATGTCTTTCATGCTCAACTCCCATGCAGTTTTGTAAAGCTCTTTGATATCCTCTGGAATTCCTTCAATATGCTGCACAGATCCGTTGGCTCTCATGAGCTCTTGCTTCATGCTTTCATTCCATAAGCCAAGACGAACTAAATCTTTAAGAAGGTGTTTGTTCACTACAATGAACTCTCCTGAGAGTACACGACGGGTGTATAGGTTTGATGTATATGGCTCAAAACATTCATTATTACCTAAGATTTGAGAGGTAGAGGCAGTTGGCATCGGTGCAACAAGAAGTGAGTTTCTAACACCGTGTTTTAATACTTGCTTACGTAGTGCATCCCAATCCCAACGACCAGATAGTTCGTCATCTTTGATTCCCCAAAGTTCGTATTGGAATTTACCTTCAGAAATTGGAGATCCTTTATAGCTGCTGTAAGGCCCTTCATCAATCGCCATTTCCATGGATGCGGTGACGGCAGCGAAATAAAGTGTTTCAAAAATTTCTTGATTTAATTTTTTCGCTTCATCGGAGGTAAACGGTAGACGCATCATAATGAATGCGTCGGCAAGTCCCTGAACTCCTAATCCGACAGGGCGGTGACGCATATTTGAGTTTTCGGCTTCTACTACCGGGTAGTAGTTGCGATCGATTACCGTGTTGAGGTTGCGTGTTACTCGTTTGGTAACATCGAAAAGCTCTTGATGGTCAAATTTACCGTCCTTTACAAACATCGGAAGTGCAATTGACGCTAGGTTACAAACAGCAACTTCGTCTTCTGAGGTGTATTCTAGGATTTCAGTACAAAGATTTGATGATCTGATGGTCCCCAAATTCTTTTGATTGCTCTTGCGATTCGCAGCATCCTTGTAAAGCATATATGGTGTGCCCGTCTCAATTTGAGATTCTAGGATTTTCTCCCATAGCTCACGTGCTTTTACGGTTTTACGTCCTCTATCTTCTGCTTCGTACTGAAGGTATAATTTATCGAATTCTTCACTATGGTTGTCGAATAACCCTGGGCACTCGTTAGGACACATTAGGGTCCAATCTTCGTTTGCCTCAACGCGCTTCATAAATAAATCGGGTATCCACATTGCGTAGAAAAGGTCACGCGCGCGCATTTCCTCTTTACCGTGATTCTTTTTAAGATCAAGGAAGTCAAAAATGTCTGCGTGCCATGGTTCGATGTACATCGCGAAACTTCCTTTTCTCTTTCCGCCACCTTGATCTACATAACGAGCAGTGTCATTGTATACTCGGAGCATAGGAACAATACCGTTAGAGGTACCGTTGGTTCCTGATATATAAGACCCTGTAGCTCTAATGTTGTGAATTGATAGACCGATACCTCCTGCAGACTGTGAGATTTTAGCGGTCTGTTTCAAGGTGTCATAAATACCATCAATACTGTCGTCTTTCATGGTTAGTAGAAAGCACGATGACATCTGAGGTTTTGGGGTTCCTGAATTAAACAGGGTTGGTGTCGCGTGTGTAAAGTAGCGCTTAGACATTAAGTCATAGGTCTCGATAGCAGCATCTAAGTCGTTCGGATGAATCCCAACCGAAACTCTCATCAGCATATGTTGAGGTCTTTCTACGATCTTACCATTGATCTTCAAAAGATAGGAGCGCTCTAGGGTTTTAAAACCAAAGTAATCGTAACCAAAATCGCGATCGTAGATAATACATGAATCAAGCTTTTCTGCGTTATCCATGATCACCTTGTGTACCTCGTCAGAAAGAAGCGGCCCTTTCTTACCGGTTCTTGGGTTGACGTAGTTAAACAGATCGTCCATAGTTTCTGAGAACGACTTCTTAGTATTTTTATGAAGGTTCGATACTGAGATTCTCGCTGCTAACTGTGCGAAGTCTGGGTGAGTAGTGGTCATTGTGGCCGCCACCTCTGCCGCGAGATTATCTAACTCAGATGTAGTAACGCCGTCGTATAAACCATCGATAACACGCATTGCTACTTTTACTGGATCTACCAGTGGGCTTAAGCCATAGCATAATTTGCGGATTCTCGTGGTGAT
>JAURPW010000111.1:0-4700 GCA_030836435.1 Flavobacteriaceae bacterium | reverse complement strand
CCCTGTGTATCCCCAAGGTAGAAACCGATAAATTGTTCGACCTAGACGAGCCCGCCTATCTTGCCTTGATGGCCTTTTCAAGAAAGGTCGCCATGGCGTTAGAACAGGTTGTTTCGTGCAAGCGTGTCGGCATGACGGGCATCGGCCTTGAGGTGCCTCATGTGCACGTGCATTTGATCCCTTTATGTGCCATGGAAGACGCCCAGTTTAACAAAAAAGTGCAACTTGAGCCTGAAGAATTTACCCAACTGGCCCAATCTATTCAAGAACAATTCAACAAACGAGCATAGCCCCTATGGAGATCCAAGGAACAATTAAGATGATTAGTGACACCAAGACTTTCGGAAGTAATGGATTCAGAAAGCGCGAAATGGTGATCACCACCCAAGAGCAATATCCGCAAGATTTGCTGGTCGAGTTTATACAAGACAAATGCGACCTGCTCTCTCAATACGCACCTGGTCAACAGGTGAGCGTGGGTATCAATCTAAAAGGGCGTGAATGGACATCGCCTCAAGGAGAGGTCAGGTACTTTAACTCTATTCAAGGATGGCGTATTGAGGGTCAGACGAGCGGATCTTCTGCTGCTATGCCCTCAGACCTTCCGCCGATGACTGATTTTCCAATGGTCGACACCGATGATTCGGAAAAGGACTACGACGACCTACCCTTCTAGAGCGTTACCTGCCTTACCTCTTTTCTAGAGGCGTACAGGTCGCAGTCGGTTGTGTGATCGTTGATGAATCCATTGGCTTGCAGAAACGCGTACATGACCACAGGGCCGGTGAACGAGAAGCCCTTAGCCTTTAGGGATTTTGACAATCGAATGGAGAGTTCGCTCTTAGACGGTATTTCTTCGGCCGATGAGTGCGCGTTGTGGATCACTTGATAGTCGGTAAAGCCCCATAGATAATTGGCCAGTGAGCCGTATTCGCGTTGAACGGTCAAAGCAGCACGGGCATTAGTTACGGCGCTTTCTATTTTTGCTCTGTTGCGAATGATTTCGGGGTTTTCTAACAACTCGCCTATTCTTTCTGGCGAATAGTCGGCCACCTTTTCGATATCGAAATCGTCGAAAGCTGTTCTAAAAGCCGTTCTTTTCTTCAAAATAGTTAGCCAATTTAGCCCAGCTTGAAAGGTCTCAAGCACTAGACTCTCAAATAGTTTTTGATCATTGGTTTGAGGCGACCCCCATTCGAGATCGTGATAGGCCTCGTAAAGGGGATTACCTTGGCAAAAGCTGCATCTGTTCATGATGTGATATTGTGTGACAAAACTAGCTCGATTCACTGCAGTATCTTTGCACTGCTATGACCTATCTCGAATATTTCGAATTACACGAGCAATTGGTGGCCCAAAAGGCGACTACCAACAATCGCACAGACCCCGCCTATATCGAATATACGCTGCTCAATTTTCAGCGCATTAAGCGTTGGCAAAAGGTTCTGAGTCTGACCGATGATCAGCTGCGGTGGCTTGATTCACAAAAAGAACTAAAGGTGCAGTGGACCGTGCTTACCGAGCCGTGGTGCGGAGACGCCGCTCCGTCTTTGCCCATGATGCATCTAATTGCCTCCAAACACCGGGGAATTCAATTAGAGGTACTGCTTAGGGATCAGCACCTCGAGCTTATGCAAGAACACCTCACTAAGGGAGCGCAGTCTATCCCAAAATTAATTCAGCGCGATGCCCAAGGTCAGATCACAAGTTGGGGGCCTAGGCCTAGTGGTGCGGCCCAGTTAGTTGATGACTACAAAAAGGCCCATGGATCGCTCGATGCCACCTTTAGAGAGCAGCTTCAGCAGTGGTATAATGAAGATAAGGGTCGACAAATCGCCGACGAACTCTTGACGCTACTTGGCCGGAAATAGGTAGGTAATGGTACCCTCTTGAATGTTCTTTCCAGAATCTTGAAAAAGCGAGCGCTTTGCGTATTCTATAGCCTGAGCAACCAGACAGCCGTTTGAGGAGGACGAAAACTGCGGGTTGTACCAGGCATCAACCACGCGGCCCTTGTAATCTACGGCCACATTGATGACGATCTCTCCGCCTTCAAGGCAGGTGTAGTTAGGCACCGGAAGCGTCTGGTGAACCCTGCCTTTAAGGTCGTATGATATGATAGTCTTCTTGGATAGTTTTATGGGCTCGGCAGCAGCGACGCTGTTTTCTTTCATGCGGTTTAATCGGTCGTCAACCGCTGAGCTTACAGAGGCTAGACCAGACCCCAAACCCGAAGCGGTATTTTCACCTGTTTCGCTCTTTTTTGCAGCCAATTCTTTCAGACTAGTCAGCGGTTCTGGGGCCTCGAGGGCAGTTCGTTTGGCCGCCTCATTAGAGGCTTGATTGGTCTCTACCTTATAGGCCTCGAATCGCTTTTCTTCTAACTTTTTAAAAAAATCTTCTTCAGTGTCTTCTAGAATTTCTAAAGCGTAGGTTTTCTCCTCATCGGGTAGCTGAGCAGAGATCGATAGCAGGGCGAGAAAAAGCAGCACCGCTAGTGCGGCGGTGTAACGTCTGGCTTGCTTCTGTGCTTTAGTGATTAAGTGCATAAGAGCGTTTTAATCTCCTCTGGGGTTTGGGCGCCTGAAACCTGGTATGGCCCTATGGCTGTTCTCCTGAGTTGACTGAGGTGGGCCCCTGAGCCGACTGCCTTTCCGAAGTCATGGGCAAGTGACCGAATGTAGGTGCCTTTCGAACAGCTCACGGTGAAGTCAAGCGTTTGCTTACTCTCGAATTCGCTGCTGTCTATATCAAAAGTATAAATTTCAATGGCTCTGGCCGTGGTGGTAGTTGTTTTGCCTTCTCTGGCAATTTCGTAAAGCCGCTTACCTTCTTTTTTAATGGCAGAGAATAGAGGCGGATGTTGCATAATCGGCCCCAAAAATTGCTTTCGTGCCATTTCTATGGCTTCTGGGGTGATATGGGCGGTTTCAAATTGGGCGTCGATTTCGGTCTCTAGGTCGTAAGAGGGCGTGGTGGCCCCCAAAGTAAAGGTTCCGGTATAGGTCTTTTCGAGCCCTTGATAATTGGCGATTTGTTTGGTTGATTTGCCTGTGCATATGATCAGTAATCCAGAGGCTAAAGGGTCTAGGGTTCCGGCATGTCCAATTTTTAACTTCTTGAGCTTGAACTTTCTTATGATGGCCCACTTAAGGGCGTTGACCGCCTGAAATGAGGTGTACCCTAAGGGTTTGTCTACGAGCAGCAGTTGACCCTCTAGAAAGTCTTCGGCGCTAAGCTGGTTCAATGGCTTCATATCAGAAAATTAGAGGCTATTGCGATGCCTCCGACCGTTAAGCAATACCAGGCAAAATAGATCAGTTTACTGCGCTTGACTAAGGCAATCATCCAGTTGCAGGCAATTAGGCCAGCTATAAATGCGGCGGAGAATCCCAACAGCAAGTGAAGCGGCTCTATGCTGGTGTTCATCAGGTCTCCACCCAGCAGGTCTTTAGCCATCTTGCCGAAAATTAGCGGCACCACCATCAAAAACGAAAAGCGCGCTGCTTGGGTGCGGTCTATGCCCAAAACCACCGCCGTAGAGATGGTTGCTCCGCTTCTAGAGACTCCGGGCAATATGGCTACCGCTTGAGAGAGTCCCACTATGAGGGCCTTTTTTAAGGTCAGCTCTTTCGATGCCGAGGGGTAGGTATCGGCGACGTATAATAGTAAGGCGGTAACCATTAATAGGGCGCCCACCAGCAAGAGATTGCCAGAGAACAGACTATCTATAAAATCTTCAAAAAAGAAACCCACTGCTGCCGCAGGAATCATCGACACAACAATTGCCGCAGAAAAGGTTACGGCCTCTTTGTCTTTGGCCCAGAGACGCCTTAAGATTGAGGCAATATCTTTTCGGTAGAGCACAACGGTGCTTAGGGCGGTAGCCAGGTGCAAAAGAACGGTAAACAACAGGCTCTCTTTGGGCAGCGCATTTGAACCAAAGAGTACTTTGGCTAGCTCTAGGTGCCCACTAGAAGAAACGGGTAGAAATTCGGTTAGCCCCTGAATGATTCCTAAAATAAAGGCCTCTAAACTATTCATTTAGGCGGTTTGCTGCGGTATAGGATGGCGTATACTTGAATGCCAAGACCTGCCAGAATTAGAAATGGAGCCAGCCGTATTCTCTTGAAATTGTAGATCTCTGGATTGAACACAGTGGGGTCTTCACTGCGCCCTCCACTCATCAAAATAAAGCCTAGCGCAATGAGTACAATGCCCGCGATCATAAGGGTGTAATTGCGAGATGAGAATAGGGGTTCTTTCATGTATCAGCGGCTTTTAAGAGAAATTTGAGGTCGCCTTTAAAGACAAAAATCGCGTAGTCGAAAGATACGCACTTATCAGGGTGATCAAAAGGGCGATGAGGTATAAAGAGGCGATGATTACCATGATAGGCAGGGAGTCGCCAAGCAGGTCTAAAGACGGATAGATGGTGTTCAGTTGCCCAATCAATGCCAACAGAAGCAGTGAGGCTAGGGTAGCTCCAATGAGTCCGAGACCCGCATAAATGCGAATAAACGGTCTTCGTATAAACGATTTCTTGGCTCCGACCAGTCGCATCGTTTTGAGCACCAGTCTTTTGGAGTAAATAGAAAGGCGAATAGAACTGTTTATCAGTAGCAGTGATATCAGTAGTAAGAAGCCAGATGCCGCCATGAGCGCCGATCGAATGACCTTGAAGTTTGATTCGAGAAGCT
>JAURPW010000110.1:0-2787 GCA_030836435.1 Flavobacteriaceae bacterium | reverse complement strand
TCTATTCAGATACCCGGCGGGGTTGAAGAGGGCATGCAGCTCAAAGTTTCGGGAAAGGGAAATGCCGCACCAGGAGAGGGTATTGCAGGGGATTTGATTGTTTCCATAAAGGAGTCTGCGCACCCTTCGCTAAAGCGCGAAGGAGACAATTTACACTACGATTTGAGAATTAGTTTTGCTGAAGCGGTGCTAGGGGCCTCAAAAGAGATAGACGCCGTTGGAGGCAAAGTACGCATCAAGGTTGATAAGGGCACACAGTCAGGAAAAGTGTTGCGCTTGCGAGGAAAAGGCATAAAGAGTCTGAACGGATACGGAAAAGGTGACCTTTTGGTACATGTACTCGTGTGGACGCCTCAGAAGTTGACAGCAGAGCAGGAGTCATTTTTTGAGGAGACGCTCAGTGACAAGAATTTCATGCCCGACCCAAAAGCAGACGATAAATCTACCTTTGATCGCATCAGAGACATCTTCTCATAGATTGATTTGTTGCGTATTTTAGGTTGAATTAAAAAAAAGTATATATTTACCATTAGTATTGGTACTATCAATACTATTTTCTTTTTCATAGCAATTTTTCCCATCCTCGAGCTCTGTTTGAGGGTGGGTTTTGTATTTTAAGGCCTACCTAATCCCTGTTCATGCCACGTATTTTAATTATCGAAGACGAGGAGAGTATCCGCAAGGTGCTCGTCAAAATTCTGCAAGAGTCAGATGCCACCCTTGATTGCATTACCGCCAAAGATGGCCAAGAAGGCATAGAACTGCTCTCTGAAGACGAAGCGATTGATCTGGTGTTTTGCGATATTAAAATGCCCAAGAAAGACGGAATAGATGTGCTTCACGCTTTTTCGGATCGCTTGGCCGAACTGCCGTTTATAATGATCTCTGGCCATGGTGATATAGATACTGCAGTGGAGTGTATGCGTTTGGGAGCGTTTGATTACTTGTCAAAACCACCCGACCTGAATCGTTTACTACTCACCGTTAAGAACGCCCTGGATCGTAAAAAACTCACCTCTGAAAACAAGAAGTTGAGGCGCAAACTCAAGCAGTCTCAAGAAATGATCGGCGAAAGCCATGCCCTAAGTACTGTAAAGGCCCTCATTGAAAAGGTGGCCCCCACCACCGCGCGCGTCTTGATCACCGGCCCTAATGGGTCAGGTAAAGAGCTCGTAGCTCGTTCTATTCACGAACTGAGCGAGCGTTCTAAAGCCGATTTTGTTGAGGTAAACTGCGCTGCTATTCCCTCTGAGCTCATTGAAAGTGAGCTTTTTGGGCACGTGAAAGGAGCATTTACATCAGCTCACAAAGACCGTCCGGGTAAGTTTGAATCCGCCCACATGGGAACCCTTTTTTTAGATGAAGTCGGAGATATGTCACTGGCTGCCCAAGCAAAAGTACTTCGCGTATTGCAAGAGCAGCGGCTAACCCGGGTAGGTTCAGATAAGCCCATCAATGTTGATGTTCGCGTTTTGGCCGCTACGAATAAAGATCTTCAAAAGGCTATCGCCGAGGGAGCTTTTAGAGAAGACCTTTTCCACAGACTAAGTGTGATTAAACTAGAGATACCCTCTTTGGAGCAGCGTAAAGAAGACATTCCGCTTTTGATTGCTCACTTCAATGAATTGATTGCCGCTGAACAGGGTTCACGTCTAAAGCCGTTTGAAGATTCGGCGGTCGAGGCGCTGAAAGAAAAGACCTACAAAGGCAACATACGTGAATTGCGAAATGTAGTTGAACGATTACTCATACTCTCTGGTGATGCCGTAACTTTAGGGGATGTTAAAAATTACGTATGAAAAAGCTGCTAAATAAATCTGGATTCTGGGCATTTACCTTTTCAGTAGTGGTGGTGTTTTCTGCTCAAAGTCAGAACGAAAATACCCCCTCAAGAGACGCACTTATGCTTGAGTCAATCTACAATGAGACCATGACTAACGCTAAGGCATACGATTGGCTGCGTTTTCTGTCGCTTCAGATTGGTGGCCGCCTATCTGGCTCAGTCGAAGCCGAACAGGCCGTTGAATACACTAAATCTATTCTTAATGATCTAGGGCTTGACCGCGTGTATTTGCAGCCGGTTATGGTGCCTAAATGGGTGAGAGGTGCTCCTGAATATGCCTATTACGAAACTGCTCCAGGACTCAGCACCACTGTGCCTATAACTGCGTTAGGCGGATCCGTAGCCACGCCGAGCATGGGCCTTAAGGCTAAAGTGATCGAGGTTAAGGGGATAGAAGAACTGGAGAAGCTGGGTCGCCGCGCTATTGAAGGAAAAATTGTCTTTTATAACCGTCCGATGAACCCTAATACCATTCAGACGTTTGACGCCTATGGAGCCTGTGTAGACCAGCGTTATGCGGGTGCCCTTGAGGCGGCCAAATTCGGCGCATTGGGGGTGATCGTGCGCTCTATGAACCTGCGAAGAGATGACTTTCCGCATACCGGATCAATGAGTTACGGAGACAGCCCCATTAACTCGCGCATTCCCGCTGCCGCTATAAGTACTAACGGGGCCGATTTGTTGTCGGCTACCTTGCGCCTTAATCCTGAAACTACCTTTTACTTCAAACAAAATTGTCGCGCCTTTCCTGATGTCAAGTCTTACAATGTCATTGGAGAAATCAAAGGTTCGGTGTATCCTGAAGAGATTATGGTCGTTGGTGGCCATCTAGATTCTTGGGATCTCGGAGACGGCGCCCACGATGACGGCGCGGGTGTGGTACAATCGATAGAGGTATTGCGCACGCTTAAGGCGATTGGATATAAGCCCAAGCGAACCTTGCG
>JAURPW010000109.1:0-3870 GCA_030836435.1 Flavobacteriaceae bacterium | reverse complement strand
TCAATGCGTTCGACTAAGGAGTCGCTTAGGGTTCCGTAGCGTTTTTCGGCCCCCTTGTAGGTCAAATGTCTGAGATAGGTATTTTCGCCCCTTTTTGCCGCGTCAAAGGCATCTTTAGGATCTACAAATGCTTCTGGAATGGCGAATTTCGGCAGCAATACTTCTCGTGCCAACTCGTAATTCTCCACCTTAGCCAATAGCGGCTCAATAGCACAAATGGCCTCTGGAAGGTCTGAAAACAGCTCCTTCATGGACGAGCTTGATTTAAAGTGAAAAGCGTTATTGGGTAAGCCGTTTCTAAAACCGCGTCCCCTTCCTACAGGAGTGTCTTTCAACTCGCCCTCTTTTACACAGAGCAGCAGGTCTTGTAGCTCATGGTCTTCACCTTTTTCAAAGTAGCAGTCATTGGTGGCGATAAGTTCAACCTGATGTTTTCGCGCCAGCTTTATAAGCACCTTGTTGACGGCCTCTTCTTCCTCTAAACCGTGACGTGCAATTTGCAGGTAAAAATCATCCTTAAAGTGTTCTTTATACCAAATAAGCGCCTCCTCGGCCTGCTGTTCTCCTTGAGTTAGAATCTTGTTAGAAACCTCTCCCGATAGATTTCCAGAGAGTACGAGTAAGCCTTCCGAATGCTCGAGTAACAGCGTCTTGTCTATACGCGGCACATAGTAAAACCCTTCAGTATAGGCTTTAGAGGTGAGTTTAGATAGGTTTTGATAGCCCTTTTTATTTCTTGCGAGTAAGACAAGTTGGTAGCCATTGTCTTTGGTCGATTTGTTCAGTCGATCACTCGCTAGCTGAAGCTCGCATCCGACGATTCCCTTCAGCGGTTGGTCAGGGTGGGCCCTGTTATGCTGTTGTACCGCGTTTACAAAACTGAAAACACCCATCATATTTCCGCTATCGGTGATCGCAACCGCAGGCATATCTTCTTCAATGGCCTTGCGCACTACAGCCTCTGGTCTCATGGTGGCCTGTAAAACCGAAAATTGGGAATGTACATGAAGATGGGAAAACACAGCATTTGCCAGCTCTTTGCGTGAGGCGTCTGTGGGTGTCGCCACTACTTCCTCAACCGTGATCTTCTTTTTTAAAGCCTCAGAAGCTTCCTTTAGATTTTTGTGTTTTAGCTTGTAGGCCTGTACTGGAGCGTTATGAAATGCAGAGAATGCCGCTGATTCTTCGGGGCCAAAATGCAGTTGATCAGCAGTGAAAACCTGTGTGCGAACCAGCTCGAAGAAGCAGCGCGCAGTGGCCGAAACGTCGGCACTGGCATTGTGAGCCTCTTCGAAGGTCGTGTTAAATAAATACTGATGCAGTTCGGTAAGTGTGGGCAGTTTAAATTTACCTCCTCGACCCCCGGGTAATTGGCACAGAGAGGCGGTGGTTTCGGTACAGGTGTCAAGCACCGGTTTTTCCACCAAGAGTTCGGTTACCCTGCCCAGTCGATAGAGCTCTGCCCCCGTAACCTTGATGTCAAAATCTACATTTTGCCCGACCACAAAGCGCGCTTTTTTAAGCGCGTTTTCAAAGCGATCTAGGACTTCTTTCAGCGGCAGCCCTTCTTCTTGGGCTAAAGCTGTAGAAATTCCGTGAATGCGTTCGGATTCAAAAGGAATATCGAACCCGTCTGGTTGCACCAAGTATTCAGACTGCTCTAGTAGTTCGCCTTTTTCATCGTGCAATTGCCAGGCTAATTGAACAATTCTGGGCCAGTTCTGAGAGTCGCTTATAGGCGCTTTATACGAACGGGGAAGCCCGGTAGTCTCGGTATCAAAAATTAAAAACATGAAATCAGCGCAAACGGACCTTAAAAATAGTGAATCAAGATGCTTTTTAAACCCGTGATTTCTTTTATCTTTGCACGACTTTTAAACAATGTATTAATAACCAAGGTCGAGCACCTTTTAATTTTAATGTGATATGCCAGTAAGAATTAGACTTCAAAGACACGGTAAAAAAGGAAAACCTTTCTATTGGGTGGTAGCCGCTGATGCGCGCTCAAAAAGAGACGGAAAGTATCTTGAAAAATTAGGTACGTACAATCCAAACACCCATCCTGCAACCGTTGACCTAAACATAGATGCCTCTGTTAAGTGGCTTCAAAACGGTGCTGAACCCACCAACACAGCCAAGGCCATTCTTTCAAACAAGGGGGTACTTCTAAAGCACCACTTAGTTAAAGGTATTGCCAAAGGAGCACTTACTGAGGCGCAAGTCGAGGAAAAATTTAATCAGTGGCTGGCCGAGAAAGAAAAAGCGGCTCAGTCTATGAGTGCCTCATTAGACAAAGCCAAAGCTGACGCTAAGGCTAAAGCGCTCGAGGCCGAAAAAGAAGCGAATGAAAAGCGTGCTGCCGCCATCGCTGCAGCCAATGCTCCAGAGCCTGAAATTGTTGAAGAGGTAGTTGCTGAGGAAGCTCCTGCAGTTGAGGAAGCTCCTGCTACTGAAGAGGTAGCCTCAGAAGAGACTCCTGTTGCCGCTGCCGAAGAGGTAGTCGCTGAGGAAGCACCTGCTGTTGAGGAAGCACCTGCTGCTGAAGAAGCTCCTGTGGCTGAAGAGGCTCCTGCTGCTGAAGAGGCCCCTGCTGCCGAAGAAGAGTCTACAGAAGAAGACAAGCCAACGGCTTAAGACCAACCAGTTTATGGAAAAAGATGCCTGTTATCGATTAGGTCACATCGCATCTAAATACAGCTTTAAGGGAGAGGTGTTGTTCAAACTAGACACCGACGATCCCGAGCAATACGATGAAATGGAATCAATTTTTGTGGAAATAGACCACGAATTGGTTCCATTTTTTATTGTAAATGCCCGCTGGCACCGCGATTTTTTGAGGGTTCAGTTAGAGGGCGTAGACAGCGAGCACCAAGCCGAACAACTCATAGGAAAGTCTCTTTACAGGCCGCTCTCTGAGCTACCCAAGCTTGAGGGAGATCGCTTTTACTTTCACGAGATCGTCGGATTCACTGTCGTAGACCGTGTGTTTGGGCAAGTGGGTGAACTAATTGCCGTGAACGATGCCGCTGCCCAAGCGCTTCTTGTGATTCGACACGAGTCTGGAAATGAGGTGCTTATTCCGTTTGTAGATGAGCTTTTTGAGGGCATCGATAGAACCAACAAAACGCTGAGTATTAGTGCGCCTGACGGATTAATTGGGCTTTACGTATCTTAAGTTTCCATGTCGGTATTTCGATTCAAACAATTTGATATTGATCAATCGGGCGCAGCCATGAAGGTGGGCACTGATGGGGTGTTGTTAGGGGCTTGGGCAGCTGTTCATTCGAATGCCTCAAAGGCTTTAGATATTGGAACCGGATCTGGTCTTATTGCGCTTCAGCTGGCTCAGCGATTTGAGGGGCTTGAGCTGACGGCTATTGAGCGCGATCCAGATGCCGCTCTTCAGGCTAGCACCAATGTTAGGGATAGTGTGTTTGCAGAGCGAATCAAGGTGATTGAGGCCGATCTACTTACTTGGTATGAGGCGTATGAGGCTTGTTTCGATGCAGTGGTCACCAACCCTCCGTATTTCAACGAATCGCCTTTGAACCATCACGATTCGAGACATTTGGCTAGACAGTCGGCGTATCTGCCGCTTGAGTCGCTGGTTCGGGCCGCAGCCTATGTATTGCGTGAAGGCGGATCACTTTCGCTCATTGTTCCTTTTGATCGGGCTGAAACGCTGCGGCAAGCAGCCGATCAGCAGGGTTTTCAATTAATGCGCTATTGCCTCGTAAAGGGCAGAAAAGATACGCAGGTTCGACGCGTTCTTTTCGATTGGGTTAAGACAGAGAAGCCGCTCATCGTTCACCGCGAAGAGCTGGTCTTAGAGCTCGACAGAAACCTTTACACCGAAGAATACCGGGCACT
>JAURPW010000108.1:0-11927 GCA_030836435.1 Flavobacteriaceae bacterium | reverse complement strand
TCCTCTACGACCCACTGAAGCTGCTCGTCATTTAAGAAGGTGCTGACCTTTACCGAATTGCGTGTGGCGTGATCGATAAGCGGAACCATTCCCGTATCGCTATGTCCTCCGATAACCATTCCGTCTACATCAGAGATAGGAGCCTTTAGGGCCTCGGCTAATCGGTACTTGAAACGCGCGCTATCAAGGGCTCCACCCATTCCTATGATTCGGTTTTTAGGTAAGCCTGAAACTTTATGTACCAAATAGGTCATGGTGTCCATGGGGTTGCTCACCACAATGACGATGGCGTTTGGAGAATGCTTAAGCAGGTTCTCTGTAACCGTTTGCACGATGCCGGCGTTTATTCCAATAAGCTCTTCTCGGGTCATTCCGGGTTTGCGTGGAATACCTGAGGTAATGACCACCACGGCGCTATCGGCTGTCTGAGCATAATCGCCTGTGGTTCCTGTAATGGTCGTGTCAAACCCATTCAAAGAGGCGGTTTGCATGAGATCCATTGCCTTTCCTTCGGCAAACCCCTCTTTTATATCGAGAAGAACGACCTCTGAGGCAAAATTTTTCATTGCGATATACTCGGCACAGCTAGCCCCAACCGCGCCAGCTCCCACTACTGAAATTTTCATAAGACAGTGTCTTTTTAAAGGTTAATACTGTTGTGCGGCAAAAATAAGATGCTAGGCGTCAATATTCGCATAAACCGCGTTCTTTTCAATGAATTCACGGCGAGGTGGAACCTCGTCTCCCATGAGCATGGCGAAAATACGATCGGTTTCTGTGGCATTGTCGATGGTCACTCTTCTAAGGGTTCTAAACTCGGGGTTCATGGTGGTATCCCAAAGTTGCTCGGCATTCATCTCTCCTAGACCCTTGTAACGCTGAACGGCTGCCCCTTGACCGTACTCAGCAAGCAGCACATCGCGCTCCTTATCGTTCCAAGCATAGTTTTTCTTGGCGCCTTTTTTAACCAGGTAAAGCGGAGGAGTAGCAATGTAGACATGTCCCTGCTCAATAAGCTCGCGCATGTACCTAAAGAAGAAGGTGAGAATTAGGGTTTCAATGTGCGATCCGTCTACGTCGGCATCACACATAATGATCACCTTGTGGTAACGCAATTTCTCAATATTTAGTGCCTTCGAGTCTTCTTCAGTTCCAACCGTTACGCCCAAAGCCGTGTATATATTGCGGATTTCTTCATTCTCGAACACCTTGTGCTGCATGGCCTTTTCGACGTTGAGAATTTTTCCTCTCAGCGGAAGTATAGCCTGAAAGTTACGGTCGCGTCCTTGCTTAGCTGTTCCTCCGGCCGAGTCTCCCTCAACCAAGAATACCTCGCAAAGGGTAGGATCTTGCTCAGAGCAATCGGAAAGTTTTCCTGGAAGACCACCGCCACTCATTACATTTTTTCGCTGAACTAGCTCTCTTGCCTTGGCTGCTGCGTGGCGAGCAGTAGCCGCAATGACCACCTTTTCAACTATGCGCCTCGCATCGTCTGGGTGCTCTTCTAAATAATCGGTAAGCATCTCCGAAACCGCCTGACTAACAGCGGCGCTAACCTCACGGTTACCCAACTTGGTTTTGGTTTGTCCCTCAAACTGGGGTTCGGCAACCTTAACTGAGATAATAGCGGTTAAGCCCTCTCGGAAGTCGTCTCCTGAGATTTCAAACTTTAACTTGTCTAATAGACCCGAAGCATCGGCGTATTTTTTCAGGGTGTGCGTGAGCCCTCTTCTGAATCCGGCCAAATGGGTTCCGCCCTCGTGGGTGTTTATATTGTTGACATAAGAGTGCAGGTTCTCTGAAAATCCGGTATTGTAAACCATAGCGATCTCTACAGGAATACCCGACTTCTCCCCTTCAATGGCGATTACCTTTTGAATAAGCGGCTCCCGCGATTCGTCTAGAAAAACAATAAACTCTTCTAGGCCTCGCTCCGAATGAAACACTTCAGAAACGAACGCTCCCTTGTCATCTGTTCTGCGCTTGTCGGTAAGGGTGATAGTAATCCCCTTATTTAAAAACGAAAGCTCGCGCATGCGGTTGGCCAAAGTGTCGTAAGAAAATTCAGTGGTCTGCGTGAAAATCAGATCATCGGGCTTAAATGTAACCTCTGTTCCGTTCTTATCGCTCTCACCTACGCTTTTTACTGGATAAAGGGCCTTTCCTCTTTCATACTCTTGCTGCCATATTTTTCCCTCACGGTAAACCGTTGCTTTCAAAGAGACCGATAACGCGTTTACACACGAAACTCCGACTCCGTGCAGACCACCAGAAACCTTGTACGAGTCTTTATCAAACTTACCACCCGCACCTATTTTGGTCATAACCACCTCTAGAGCCGATACGCCTTCTTTCTTGTGAAGGCCAACTGGGATTCCCCTTCCGTTATCGGTTACGGTAATCGAGTGGTCTTCATTCATAGACACCGAAATGGTGTCACAGTGTCCTCCCATGGCCTCGTCGATCGAGTTGTCAACCACCTCATACACGAGGTGATGCAACCCGCGTGTACCCACATCGCCAATGTACATGGACGGACGCATTCTCACGTGCTCCATTCCCTCAAGGGCCTGTATACTATCTTCGGAGTAATTAGGGATTTTTGCTTCTTCGCTCATAGGTCAAATTTCATCTTTTTGTATCCTAGCAAATATAGCCGAAACAGCAGTAAAAATAAGGGCTCGAATAGTTTCGAGCCCTTCAAGTTATCAACACTTTTCTGTGAACAAAAACAGTAATTAATAGGCGTCGGTATGCACCGATTTGATGGCCCTTCCAGAGGGTTCGTTCATCGTTTTAAAAGCGGCATCCCATTCTAAAGCGGTTTTGGTACTACAGGCCACCGATGGCTCCTGTGGAACACTTAGCGCGGCCGCATCAGATGGGAAATGTCCGGCGAAAATACTACGGTAGTAATACTCCTCTTTTGTTTGAGGGGTCTGAATGGGAAACTTAAAGGCCGCTTGCTGCATTTGAGCGTCACTGACCTCCTCGTTTACCTTCACCTTTAGGGTGTCAATCCACGAATAACCTACCCCGTCTGAAAATTGCTCTTTCTGCCTCCAGGCCACTTCAGGCGGAAGCATGTGCTCAAAGGCCTTGCGCAGAATCCATTTCTCCATTCGCTCACCATTGATCATTTTGTCTTGAGGGTTTAGACGCATAGCCACATCCATAAACTCCTTGTCTAAAAAGGGTACCCGGCCCTCTATACCCCAAGCCGCCAGCGACTTATTGGCACGAAGACAGTCGTACATGTGCAACTTGTCGAGCTTTCGAACGGTTTCTTCGTGAAATTCTCGGGCATTAGGGGCCTTGTGAAAATACAGATAGCCTCCGAATAGCTCATCTGAGCCCTCTCCCGAAAGCACCATCTTGATACCCATAGACTTTATAACCCGGGCCATTAGGTACATCGGAGTGGCTGCTCGAACCGTTGTTATGTCATAGGTTTCTAGGTGGTAAATAACATCCTTTATAGCATCGAGCCCCTCTTGAATCGTAAATACGATTTCGTGATGAACTGTTTTTATATAATCAGCCACCTTTCGAGCAGCTGCCAAATCAGGAGACCCCTCGAGCCCCACCGCAAACGAATGCAGCTGAGGCCACCATGCACCCTCTTGATTATCAGATTCAATGCGCTTTTCGGCGAACTTTTTGGCCACTGCAGAGGTGATTGACGAATCTAAGCCGCCCGACAATAATACCCCGTAAGGCACATCAGACATAAGCTGACGCTTTACCGCAGCTTCTAGTGCTTCTCTGAGCTCATCGATTGAAGAAGCGTTGTCTTTAACCGCCTCAAACGACTGCCACTCGCGCGAATACCATCGAACTGGTTCAGCTGTTTCGGCCGTCATGTAATGTCCGGGAGGAAACAATTCAATACGATTGCAATACCCCTCAAGCGCTTTTAATTCAGAAGCCACATAAAAAACACCTTGCTCATCCCACCCCATATACAGCGGAATGATGCCCATGTGATCACGGGCGATCAAAAAGTCTTGATTATCTCTATCGTAAAGGGCAAAGGCGAAAATGCCGTTTAACTGCTCTAGAAACTCGGCACCGTGCTGCTGGTAAAGCGGAAGAATGACCTCACAGTCTGATTGGGTCATAAATTCGTAGCTATTCTCAAAGCGGGAGCGAATCTCTCGATGATTATACAGTTCTCCATTGGCCGCCAACACAAGAGTTTGTGTCTTGTTAAACAGCGGCTGTTTACCCGATGTTGGATCGACTATCGCCAAACGCTCATGGGCCAAAACACCAAAATCATCGCTAAAAATACCGCTCCAATCTGGCCCTCGGTGTCTGATTATCTTTGACATTTCAAGCAGCTGATCGCGCTGCTCAGACTCCGACTTTTGGTACTTAAAACTGGCTACAATTCCACACATGATTCAAATTTTAAACAAAAATGAATATATTGATTTAATAACGAAATCAAAAAATATATATTGATTAATATTTTAAACTAAATAATGTTTAATAGTTTTAAATCGTAATAAATGTGTTGGATTTACGTAAACCAAGTTTTAATTCTTAACGCGTTCTCCCGAAAGAAAAACAGACTTTACGCTTACTTGAGGAATTTCGGCAGCATCAATGACCAACAGGTCTTTTGAAAGCACCGTGATATCGGCGAAATATCCGGGTTTAAGTAGCCCTTTTTCGTGCTCTTCAAAATTAGAATAGGCGGCCCATGTGGTCATTCCCTTTAGCGCTTGCTCTCTGCTGAGCGCTTGTTCTGCAAAATAACCACCCGACGGATATCCATCGAGATCTTGGCGAGCAACAGCGGCGTAAAAGGTCAATAACGGAGAGACTTTTTCAACGGGAAAGTCGGTGCCAAGCGCGAGCACTTTCGACTGCTGAAGCAAGGTCTGATAGGCATAGGCTCCTTTGATACGCTCAGGGCCAAGGCGCTCTTCAGCCCAGTACATATCGCTGGTGGCGTGAGTGGGTTGAACCGAAGGAATAATGCCGCTAGCAAACCGATCAAAATCAGCCGGATCAACAACTTGTGCGTGCTCGATCTTCCACCGCGCTTTAGCCGGATTGCTCAAGACGCGCTCATAGAGGTCTAAAACAAAATAGTTAGCCGAATCCCCAATGGCATGTGTATTCATCTGAAAATCACTTTCCGCCAATCGCTGGGCTATGGCTTGCATGTCTGCGAGCGGAGTGACTAGTGCGCCGTAATGCTCGTGATCGTCAGAATAGGGGGCCTTCAACGCCGCTCCTCTAGAACCTAGCGCACCATCGGCATAAACCTTAAACGACCGAACATTGAGACGCGGGGTTTTTATAGGACCGCGATCGAGATAGTAATCAAGCTGTTCTTCAGAAGCGCTAATCATAGCGTAAACACGCATTTTCAAATCGCCTGTTTGTTGCAAGCTGTCAATAAGTTCAATCACCGAGCGTGAAAGCCCGGCATCATTCACCGTAGTGAGCCCATTCTCGAAAGAAATGTGCTGGGCCGCCATAAGGGCTCGCACTTGAGAGTCTCGGTCTATTTCAGGAAGGGAGTCGTCAATCAGACGCATAGGGGCATCAATCAACACTCCTGTGGGCTTATTCGCTTGCTTCAGAATAGCACCACCTTCTATCTGTGTATTTTCATCGATGCCCGCCAATTCTAGCGCGTAGTCATTTACCAAATAAGCATGCCCATCAATTCTTCGCAGCACCACCGGGCGATCTGGAAAAAGCTCGTTTAAACGGCTGTTTACCGGAAACTCAGCTATGGGCCAATCGTTTTGATCCCAGCCCCAAGCATAAAGCACCGAGGGGGCATACTGCGCATCAAAGGCTATAATTCGCTCAATAACCTCATCAAAACTTTTTGTGCCAAGTAGACTAAGCCTGCTTTCATTCAAGCCTAATTGATAAAAATGACAATGGGCATCAATGAATCCGGGATACGCAAAGCCTCCTTCTAAATCGATCCGATCATCAGCCTCAAAACGATTCAACAGATCGTCTTGGCCCACCGCAACGATGCGACCATCATTTATGGCAATTACTGAAGCTACTGGCTGAAGTGAATCCAGGGTGTAAAATGTCGCATTGTACAGCAGAGAATCGACCTGCTCAACCCGGGTACAGCTCCAAGTCATAAAGAGCACAAGTGCAGGTAAGGCAATTTTAATTTTCATGAGGTTGCGGGTTATCGGCTTTGGTTCCGGCTACAGCCAGAATAAGTATAAAAATCAATCCAAGATAGGCCATGTAACGATAAGAGCCCAGCAGTGTATAGGAAAAACTAAACATACTTGGAGCTATAGCACTGGCAAAGATGAGAATCGACATGACCCTTCCTGTTATAGCACCTAGATGCTGTCTTCCAAAAAAACGCGGCCAAGTAACCGAATTCAATACACCGAAAAATCCGCCTAATGAGCCCATTCCGCCAATCAATAAGACCCTACCCCATTGTTGGTTCAGAAAGAACATTCCCAAACAAGCCAATAGTGCCCCAAACATCATGAGGTAAGCAAAATACTTCAAGCGCGATCGGTCACTTAGATAATTAAACACCGTTGAAACCGTAACCGAGACGAAAGAGCCGGGTAAAAATATCCGCACCGCATCTTCTTTAGAGAGTCCGGTGCTTTCAAAAATAGAGATAACGTGAAAGGTGAGTCCGGTGATGAAAAAGCTGTTAAAGGCCAACAGAAAGGTAAAAACCCAAAAGGCTCGAGTTGCCTTTGCCTCTTTGAGCGTAAACTGTTTTTTGGCTCGAGGTTTAGGTGCTTGAGTTTCGTCTGGGCTCAAATTAGAAGCCCCATCTGGAAGCAGCTGATGATCTTCAGGACGCACGCGATAAACCTGAAAAATAACGATCGAGAATACGAGTAGGGCCACGGCCATTAATTGCCATGCTCCGCTCCATGTAAAGGTTTCAATAAGCGAGTTAAGCCAAATCGGAGCCGAACTGAACCCAAAAGACAGCGAAATACTCGTAACCATATTTGCTCTACCGCGGTACTTATCAAACCACATCATGATCATGTTTCGAGAGGCCATGGTGAGCACCCCTTGACCAAAAAAGCGGAGCAAAAAGAACAAGAGCGTAATTACCGTAAAAGCCACATACACCCGATTCAACTGCGTAATTAAGGCTAGCTTCTGGGCGATCTGGGGCGATACAGAGGCCAAGGCCAGTGTCAAAGAGATGCCCACGGCTGCGCCAAAGGCTACCCATCTGGCTCCATAACGATCAAACCAAAATCCGGCCCTACCGATTACCAATGCACTCATAATCGTTCCTATCATATAGGCATTGGAGAACTCGTTTCGCGAAAGCCCCAAGGCATCCTTAACGGGGTCTGTAAACACAGAAACGCCAATGGTCTGGCCCGGAATACTGAACCAAATACCTATAGTACCAGCAATAAGCAAGAGATAGCCGTAGAAGAATCTAAACGATTCTGGGCGAATAAAAGAACCAAAATTCGGGTGTCTGAAAGAAGCGTGTCGCAACACTGAGGTTTTACCCCACCAAATATACAGGCATTGAACGAATGATTACCTTTAAGCACGAATTTTCAATGTGACCTTCATGAGCGAAACTCCTGTTCTGGTGCTAGAAAACGCACAAATCAAACAAGAGAAATCAGTGATTTTAGACCGTATTCATTTGACGATGTCGGCAGGTGACTATTTTTTCTTGATCGGCAAAACCGGATCTGGCAAGAGTAGTTTCTTAAAAGCCCTTTACGGAGACGTCCCTTTCAGCCATGGAACGGCTCAGCTCAAATCATTCAACCTGAGAACGCTCAGTGAGCGACACCTAGCGGCACTCCGGCGCTCTATTGGAATCGTGTTTCAAGATTTTAAACTGCTGAATGACCGCAATGTCTACGAAAACCTTGACTTCGTTTTAAAGGCAACCGGATGGAAGCAGGCTTCGGCACGAAAAAGTCAAATTGAGTCGGTTCTAGAGCGGGTTTCGATGGAACAAAAGCTCAACAGCTTTCCGCACAGACTATCGGGAGGAGAACAGCAGCGCGTTGCCGTAGCAAGAGCGCTGCTCAACGACCCTGACCTTATAATCGCTGACGAGCCTACCGGCAATTTAGATCCTGAAACCAGCCATGAGGTTATGCAGCTGTTTGAAGAAATACACCGAAACGGCAAAAGTCTTTTGGTGGCCACCCACAATCATCAACTGATCGCTCACTTCGGCCACCCCGTTGTAGAATGTGCCCAGCAGACCTTAACACTCAAGTAAAAATCAAAAGTTTCAAAATTTCAGTTTATTTGCAACTGACAATTTCTCTCCCATGGCAATATTAGGCATTGATGTAGGTGGCACCGGAATGAAAGGTGCCTTGGTAGATACCGCAAATGGTGAGCTGCTAAGCGAACGCTTTCGCCTAGACACCCCGAAAAAAAGAGATCCAGAGGGCATGGCGCAATGCTTTCAGGAGATCGTTCAGCACTTTGACTATAAAGGACCGGTTGGTGCCGGATTTCCGACAATCATTAAAAATGGGGTTTGCGGATCCCAGGGAAATTTGCACAAAAGCTGGAAAGGAATGAACGTAGCTGATGTTTTCAGCCAAAAAACCGGACTAGAGGTAACCGTAGTTAACGATGCCGACGCGGCCGGTTACGCCACTATGCATTACGGTGTAGGAAAAGGAGAAATGGGCCTAGTGATCATGATTACCATTGGCACCGGAATTGGCAGTGGGGCCTTTTTTAACGGACAACTCATACCCAATGTCGAGCTAGGTCAAATACCGTACAAAAAATACAAGCGCATTGAAGAGTGGGTGTCTGCATCGGCCAAAGTGCGCGACAACTTGAGCTTAGAACAGTGGGCAGAACGCTTCAACAAATTTTTGAAAATCACCGACCTTTTGGTGGCCCCAGATCTAATCATTCTCGGTGGAGGGCTTTCAAAGGAATGGGATAGCTATGCGCACCTCATAGACTCACCGATTACCATTAAGCCAGCAGCCCTGCGCAACAATGCGGGCATTGTCGGCGCAGCTGCGGCTGTAGTTTCTAGTCTTTAGCCCGCTTTCTATCGGTCTCCTTAAGATATACCTTACGCAAGCGAATGTGACTAGGCGTCACCTCAACGAGTTCGTCTTTTTGTATGTACTCAAGCGCCTGCTCAAGCGAAAATTTAATGGCGGGCACGATTTTTACCTTATCATCAGTACCCGAGGCGCGCACGTTTGAGAGCTTCTTCGTTTTAGTCACGTTGACTCCCATGTCGTCGGCTCTAGAGTTTTCGCCAATTACTTGCCCTTCGTAAATATCCTCTCCCGGATCTATGAAAAACACGCCGCGCTCTTGAATTTTATCAATAGAATACGGAATGGCCGTTCCGTTTTCGAGCGACACCAACGAGCCGTTTATACGACCGGGAATGTTACCCTTAAACGGTTGGTATTCGATGAAGCGGTGTGACATAATGGCTTCCCCTGCAGTAGCGGTAAGCAGTTGATTTCTAAGGCCTATAATTCCTCTAGACGGAATAATAAACTCACAAATCATACGTGTGCCTTTCGTCTCCATACTCAGCAGTTCGCCTTTGCGCATCGAAACCATTTCAACCGCTTTTCCTGAAACCGTTTCTGGAAGGTCGATGGTCAGCTGCTCTACGGGCTCACACTTTACGCCGTCAATTTCTTTGATGATTACTTGAGGCTGTCCGATTTGAAGCTCGTAGCCCTCGCGTCTCATGGTTTCAATTAGTACTGATAAATGCAGTACTCCACGACCGTAAACCATGAATCGGTCTGCACTCTCTGTCGCCTTCACTCTGAGGGCCAGATTTTTTTCTAGCTCTTTATCTAGACGGTCTTTGATGTGTCTCGAGGTAACAAACTTTCCGTCTTTTCCGAAAAATGGGCTATCGTTAATAGTGAATAGCATGCTCATCGTGGGTTCGTCTATGGCGATAGACTTCAAGGCTTCGGGCTGCTCGAAATCGGCTACCGTGTCTCCAATCTCAAACTGCTCCATGCCAACGATGGCACAAATATCTCCGGCTACTACCTCTTTTACTTTTTGACGACCTAAGCCTTCAAAGGTGAATAGCTCTTTAATGCGTGATTTGGTTATCGATCCGTCGCGCTTAACCAGACTCACCGGCTGGCCCTCTTTAAGCGACCCTCGCTGCAGCCTGCCAATGGCAATACGACCGGTAAATGAGGAATAATCTAGCGATGTGATCAGCATTTGAGTGGTTCCGGCGGCCGGTTTAAACTCAGGCACCTCAGCCAGAACCATCTCTAACAAGGGTTCTATAGAATCGGTGGGCTTCTTGTGATCGGTACTCATCCATCCGTTTTTAGCGGACCCGTAAACGGTCGGAAAATCGAGCTGCCATTCTTCTGCACCCAATTCAAACATGAGATCAAAAACCTTCTCGTGCACCTCTTCTGGAGTACAGTTTTCTTTGTCTACCTTATTGATCACCACGCAGGGTTTAAGACCCATAGATATAGCTTTCTGAAGCACAAAGCGGGTTTGAGGCATAGGACCTTCAAAGGCGTCGACTAACAAAAGAACTCCGTCAGCCATGTTGAGTACGCGCTCTACCTCACCACCGAAATCGGCGTGACCAGGGGTGTCAATGATATTGATCTTGTGATCCTTGTACTGTACCGAAACGTTTTTAGACACAATGGTGATTCCGCGTTCGCGCTCAAGATCGTTGTTATCTAGTATGAGCTCTCCTCTGTTTTCATTTTCTCTGAAAAGCTGGCAATGGTATAAGATTTTGTCAACCAGTGTAGTTTTTCCGTGGTCAACGTGAGCGATAATCGCGATGTTTTTGATGTGCTGCATCGAGTAAATTTTGAAGCCTTAGGGCGCGCAAATATAGGTCTAAAACAGAGCCAGATGTGATAAAAAACTACCTTTGTATCGAAATCACCCCGAAGTATGAATCTATCTGCTCTTACAACCATCAAGCACTCGAATAGCCCTCAATTCTTACTAATCGCAGGGCCATGCGCAATCGAATCTGAGTCTATGGCACTACAGGTGGCCGAATCCGCCCTCAAAATCACTGATAAATTGGGTATCCCCTATGTATTCAAGGGCAGTTTTAAAAAGGCCAACCGCAGTCGTGTTGATTCTTTCACGGGAATAGGCGATGAGAAGGCACTGGCCATTTTAAGAAAGGTGGGGGAAACCTTTGATATTCCTACGATAACCGACATTCACAAAGAGAGTGACGCTGAAATGGCCGCAGCTTATGTAGACGTACTTCAGATTCCCGCCTTTCTGGTCAGACAAACTGATCTGGTAGTGGCCGCCGCCAAAACCCAGAAGGTAATCAACCTCAAAAAAGGACAGTTCATGGGGCCCGAGAGCATGCAGTTTGCCGTGCAAAAAGTAAGTGACAGCGGAAATGCTAACGCGTGGATCACCGAGAGAGGTACTACCTTCGGATACCAAGACCTGGTGATTGACTATCGCGGCATTCCAGTAATGCGCCAATACGCTCCTGTAATTCTAGACGTTACGCACTCATTACAACAACCCAATCAAGCTTCTGGAGTGACCGGAGGGCGTCCGGCACTCATCGAAACCGTTGCTAAAGCCGGAATAGCTGTGGGTGTAGACGGTATTTTTCTTGAAACCCATCCCGACCCCAAAACAGCTAAGAGCGATGGAGCCAATCAGCTTCCGCTTGAGCGCCTTGAAGCATTACTAAAAAACTTAGCTCGAATCAGAGAAACCGTAGTTAGCCTGTAATGCTAACCTTTTTTTAAAGATTAAAAGCAGGTTTCTGAAAAAGAAGCCATTAATTTGGGGGTTAAAAGTGAACAACATGAAAGCCCTCCTCACCTTCGTATTGAGTATTTCGCTCAGCTTAAACTTAGCCGCACAAGACCATAGTCATCAAAGTGCAAGGCCCATTACATTTCCCAATTTTGGTACCT
>JAURPW010000107.1:0-4260 GCA_030836435.1 Flavobacteriaceae bacterium | reverse complement strand
TGCAGACCATTACTCAGTTTTTACTGCACTATTTCGGTTATAAGTACCGAGGTGAAAAAGGCAAAAAAGCCCTCTTCTACGCCGATAACGATCGACTTGAATTTATCTGGACTATCATTCCCGTAATCACCCTGGCGAGCCTTATTCTTTACGGTCTTTACTCTTGGGTGAATATCATGGACTTTAACGATGAAGGAGATCCGCTTGTGGTTGAGCTTTATGCGCAACAGTTTAACTGGACCGCTCGATACGGTGGAGACGATAATGTGTTAGGAGACGCTAGTGTTCGATTGATTGATATCAATAATGCGAATGTATTGGGATTAGACCAAGGAGACCCCAACGCTTCTGATGATGTAATTGTAAAAGAGCTGCACCTTCCGGTAGGACGCAAGGTCAACTTTTTTATGCGTTCTCAAGACGTTCTGCATTCGGCTTATATGCCTCATTTTAGAGCTCAGATGAACTGTGTCCCAGGAATGGTTACCCAGTTCTCGTTTACTCCAACAGTGACCACCGAAGAAATGCGATTGAACCCTGAGGTGATCGATAAGGTTAAGCGAACCAACGGTTTGCGTGCCCAGCGCGCCGCTGCAGGAGAGCCAGACAGCGACCCATGGGAATTTGATTACGTGTTGTTGTGTAATAAGATTTGCGGAAAATCGCATTACAACATGCAAATGAAGATCATTGTTGAGTCAGAAGAAGATTTCAACAAATGGCTAAAAGAACAAAAAACCTTTAGCGAAACTGTAACTGCTCTTCCTTAATTTTGTAATTGAAAAAGAAAATAGAAAAATAGTATAGCTATTATGGCCCACGCAGCAGAACATCATCACAAAGAAACCTTTATCACCAAATACATTTTTAGTCAAGATCACAAGATGATCGCTAAGCAGTATTTGATCACTGGTCTTATAATGGGAGCCATTGGTATCGCCATGTCGCTTCTCTTTAGAATGCAGTTGGCTTGGCCCGGTGAGTCTTCGGTTGTTTTTAAAGCATTGCTCGGAAAATGGGCTCCTGACGGTGTTATGGACGCCGACATCTATCTAGCCTTGGTTACTATACACGGAACCATCATGGTTTTCTTCGTGCTTACAGCCGGGTTAAGTGGAACCTTTTCAAACCTGCTCATTCCACTTCAGATCGGAGCGCGTGATATGGCATCAGGATTTTTGAACATGGTATCGTACTGGTTGTTCTTCATTTCTTGTGCGATCATGATGAGTTCACTTTTTGCTGAAGCCGGACCTGCTGCGGCTGGATGGACGGTGTATCCTCCGCTATCTGCCCTTCCACAAGCGCAACCTGGATCGGGCTTGGGTATGACGCTCTGGCTGGTCTCTATGGCCATCTTTATCGCGTCTTCGCTATTAGGCTCATTGAATTACATCGTTACCGTATTGAACCTGAGAACTAAGGGGATGACCATGACGCGTCTTCCGCTTACCATTTGGGCATTTTTTGTGACCGCTATTATTGGTGTGGTGTCGTTCCCCGTTCTTCTTTCGGCGGCGTTACTACTGATCATGGACAGAAGCTTCGGAACTTCTTTCTTCTTATCAGACATCTTCATTCAGGGCGAGGTGCTCCACTATCAAGGAGGTTCTCCTGTTCTCTACGAGCACTTGTTTTGGTTCTTAGGACACCCTGAGGTTTATATCGTGCTACTTCCGGCTTTAGGAATCACCTCTGAAGTAATGTCGACCAACGCGCGCAAGCCAATCTTTGGATACCGTGCTATGATCGCCTCTATCTTAGGAATAGCCTTCTTGTCAACTATTGTTTGGGGTCACCACATGTTTATTTCTGGAATGAACCCATTCTTAGGCTCGGTATTTACCTTTACTACGCTGTTGATTGCTATTCCATCTGCGGTTAAGGCCTTTAATTACATTACTACGCTTTGGAAGGGTAACCTTCAATTGAATCCGGCCATGCTGTTTTCAATTGGCTTGGTTTCGACCTTTATCACTGGAGGTCTTACAGGGATCATCTTGGGAGATAGTACGCTCGATATTAACGTTCACGACACCTATTTTGTAGTGGCTCACTTTCACTTGGTGATGGGTATTTCTGCGCTATACGGATTGTTTGCTGGAGTTTACCATTGGTTCCCTAAACTGTTCCAAGGGCGTCTAATGAACAAGAATATGGGGTACATCCATTTTTGGGTAACAGCGGTTGCTTCATACGGAGTCTTCTTTCCGATGCACTTCGTGGGTATGGCAGGTGTGCCAAGAAGGTACTACCAGAATACGGCTTTCCCTATGTTCGATGAATTGACCGATGTGCAGATACTCATGACGGTTTTCGCCCTTATTGCCGCGGCTGCTCAGCTCGTATTCGTTTACAACTTTATTCACTCTATATTTTACGGCCAAAAGGGTGAGCAAAACCCTTGGAAATCGAACACGCTTGAGTGGACTGCGCCTACCGAGCATATTCACGGTAACTGGCCTGGTGCAATACCTGAGGTACACCGTTGGTCGTACGATTACAGCAAAACCTATGAAGACGGATCGTATATTATTGAAGGGCAAGACTTCGTTCCTCAACACATTCCGCTTCAGAAAAACGAAGAAGAACTCAATCACTAGTTTTACAGTACTTAAGACTTTAAGGCCCCGCAATTTTGCGGGGCCTTTTTTTGTCGAATACACTACCTTTAGGCTAAGATGACCGTTGATTATGAATGAAAATCTTGATCCATCAGGCGCCCATTTTGAGCGAGAAGATTTTGACGTAGAGCGCGTACTGCGCCCTCAAGGCTTTGACGATTTCGCCGGCCAAGAGGCCGTATTAGACAACCTTAAGGTATTTGTAGAGGCGGCTAATCAACGCGACGAAGCGTTGGATCACACGCTGCTGCATGGCCCACCAGGATTGGGTAAGACCACCTTGGCTCATATCTTAGCCAACGAGTTAGACGTATCTATTCGCGTGACTTCTGGTCCGGTTTTAGACAAGCCCGGAGACCTAGCCGGATTGCTGACCAATCTCGAAGAGCGCGATGTACTTTTTATAGATGAGATTCACCGATTAAGTCCTGTGGTTGAAGAGTACCTCTACTCGGCCATGGAAGACTTTAAGATAGACATCATGATCGAGACCGGTCCAAATGCGCGCTCGGTTCAAATACACTTGAAGCCATTTACGCTTATAGGCGCCACTACTCGATCGGGATTACTAACAGCTCCGATGCGGGCGCGTTTCGGGATTCAGTCGCGACTTTCGTACTACAACACCGAATTGCTTTCTACTATAGCCAGTCGAAGTGCTGAGATACTCAAAGTGGCCATAACCGAAGAGGCGGCTATAGAAATAGCTAGAAGAAGCAGGGGAACACCTCGTATCTGCAACGCTTTGCTGCGAAGAATCCGAGATTTTGCGCAGATCAAAGGCAACGGTCAAATAGATCTAGACATTGCGCGTTACGGTTTAAAGGCCCTTAATGTCGACGCCTTCGGATTGGATGAGATGGATAATAAAATACTACTCACTTTAATTGATAAGTTTCAAGGGGGGCCAGTGGGAATTAACACCCTAGCGACCGCAGTTTCTGAAAACGCCGAAACCCTTGAAGAAGTGTACGAGCCCTTTTTGATTCAAGAGGGATTTTTGGTACGCACCCCTCGCGGCCGAGAAGCCACGGCTTTGGCCTATAAACATCTGGGCAAAGATCGCAGCGGAACTCAGCCCGGACTCTTCTAACTCAATAGCGGCCATTCATGCAGAAAGATGAGCGCCTTTCCCGAAGATCAAAGTGGATTAAAGAGGCTGCTATACGCCATGGTTTTGAGGCTTGTGGCATTGCGCGTGCCGAATTCTTGAATGACCACGCCCCAGCCTTAGAGAACTGGCTAGAAAGAGGGATGCACGGAAAGATGAGCTACATGGAACGCAATATCGACAAACGTTTAGACCCTAGAAAGCTTGTTGATGGTGCCAAAACGGTGGTTTCATTGCTGTTTAATTACTATCCGCCCGAGTCGCTAACGTTCAAGCAGGATCATTTTAAAATTTCAAAATACGCCTACGGCGAAGACTACCATCAACTCATACGAGAGCGACTCAATCACCTTTTGGCCGAACTCAGAGAAGAGATGGGTGAAGTAGGGGGAAGGGCATTTGTTGATTCGGCTCCCATTCTAGAAAAGGCCTGGGCAGAGCGTTCGGGATTGGGTTGGATAGCCAAGAATAGCAACCTGATCAATAAACGAAAGGGTTCATTTTTCTTTTTGGCTGAGCTCATTA
>JAURPW010000106.1:0-7019 GCA_030836435.1 Flavobacteriaceae bacterium | reverse complement strand
TTGCGCTGGCTCAAACCAAAGTCGCTGACCCTATTTAGCCTTAGTTTTTTGGCGCTGTCTGTTCTGTTTATTGTCCCGTTTTCGGGGCCTCTTTGGGCTCAGAACTGGGGGGCGAGCGTAGGCTTGTGGTTTTCTAATTTCGAATTTAACAGTGCCCTTTACCGCGTGTTTAAAGAGGTCGGATTACTCCTAGGAGCACAAGACTACCAACTTATCAAAGTCTACGGCTACCTACACGGCTTTGGCATTGTGCTCCTCGCAGGCTATTTCAGTATGAGAAGCACCAACTTGAATCAGTTTCTAAGGTATAGTGAATGGCTGCTTTTGGCTTATTTATTGAGTTCTCCGACCATACATCCCTGGTACCTGATCACTTTGGTTGGTCTATCTAGTCTGAGAAAAAGCAGCCTAGTGCTGTTGTGGTCGGCCACCGTATTTTTAAGCTATTCGGCCTACGCTCAAAGCCCTGTTGAGCTACCCTTGTGGGTTACCGCAGCAGAGTACCTTCCGCTTGTTGCACTCGCCTATTTTGCTAACCGATCATCCTCAAGAAGCTCACTTCTTTCTCGGTGAGGTGCCTGAAATGTCCTCGGGGAAGATCTTTTTTGGTGAGCCCCGCAAAACTAACGCGGTCTAGCTTGGTGACCTCGTAGCCCAAATGCTCGAATATGCGTCTCACGATGCGGTTTTTTCCGCTGTGAATTTCAATACCGACTTCGCGTTTGGTGGCTCCTTGAATAAAGCTTACGGCGTCTACCTCAACCAGCCCATCATCAAGGGTAATGCCGGCCTCGATGGCTTGCAGGTGATTCACCTTTAAGGCTTGACTGAGCACTACGTGGTAAATTTTTCGTACCCCAAATTTTGGATGGGTGAGCTTATCTGCCAATTCGCCGTCGTTGGTGAAAAGCAGTAATCCGGTGGTATTTCTGTCGAGTCGCCCGACCGGAAACAGGCGCTGTTTGCTGGCGTTAGCGATGAGTTCCATCACCGTTCGCCTGCCCTTTTCATCTGAAGTAGTGGTGATGAAATTTTTAGGCTTATTCAAGAGTACATACTCCTTGCGCTCTGATGTGATCAATCTTCCGTCGAAACGCACCTCATCGGTTGTGAGTACTTGGTAGCCCATCTCTGAGACTACTTTTCCGTTCACCGTTACGCTACCAGCGCTGATATAGGTATCGGCTTCTCTTCTCGAGCAAATTCCGGCATGGGCTATATAGCGATTTAGGCGCATAGAGCCGCTGGGATTGCTGCGCTTTGGCGTTGAAGCGGGCCTTGCTTTTCGCTCGACCGGATTTTGGCCGCTGGGTCTAGTTTGACGCGCAGGTCTTTCTTGACGTGCGGGTTTCTCTTGACGAGCAGGTCTTTCTTGACGAGTAGTCTTTGCTTTTGGCGTTGAAGACGATGATTTACGCGGGTTGTTCTTTGGTGGCACGACTAGGGTAGGTTTAGTAGGCAAAAATAAACGCTTTTAACTCAGCAAAGCGATCGAGGTCTAAAAACAGTATGCTGAGCGTTCCTAAAAGCACAAATAACTTGAGTATCCAGTGGGTTTCGCTGTAATTTTTGGGCTCTTTTAATCGCCTAACCCACACAAATAACAGGGCAAAAAGTAGAGTGGAAGCAAAGAAATAGTACCGCATTAATGACAAGTCGTAGAAATACAGTAGGCAAAGCGAAAGCAGTACCTCTGCCCCAAGAACGATTCGAATCAGTCGCTGACTAGCTTCGATGCCCCAGCTTGTTGCCAGGGTCTTTAGCCCGACGGCTAGATCTCCTGGCAGGTTTTCCAGATCTTTTACCAAGGCAATTATCCAGAGTAGTAAAAATAAGAACAACGCAAACCCTATAATCTTCCATTCGAGGTATTGGTAATACAGAAAAAGGGCGGTAATGGGACTAACCGCTAAAAAGGCCGAGAATAAGGTTCCCCAAATGAGTAGGCGCCTAAGTCTATGCGAATACAGCCAAATAGACAATAGGTATCCCAAAAAGAAAAGAGTGGCCCTGAGCGACACAAAAAGGCTGAGCAAAAGGGCAACGAGATTCAGCAGTGCGTACCAGCGCATGAGACTTGATGGGGTGCGCTGTAAATCAATCATGCTCTTGTAGGGCTTGTTGATCAGGTCTTTAGGAAGATCGTAATATTGATTGATTAGGTATCCTGCGGAGACCACCAAAAAACTCGCTAGCACAATGAGGTGAAGCTCGCTGTTTCGAAGCAAACGCTCTATGGGCTCTGCTCGGGCAAAAATATAAATGGCTGAAAGGTACTGGGCGAGTATTACCAGAAATCCGTTATAAACCCGAGTAACACTTAAAAGCGACAAAAAACGCGCTTTTAAAGACATCGCTAAAAGGTATATACGACCTCTAGTTTGTGCCCGTGAAGTTCTTGCTGGGCACGCTCAAGGTCTTCGGTGAAGCCTAAGAAATATCCGCCTCCGCCTGATCCACAAAGCTTGAGGTAGTAGGCATTGGTCTCGAGGCCTTTTTGCCACAATCCGTGGACACTCTCGGGAATCATAGGCTTAAAGTGATCAAATACCACCTGAGAAAGTTTTCTCAGATCGCTAAACAGCCCCTTTACCTCTCCCTTTAAGAAGTGGTCAATGCAGGCGTCGGTGTACTTGACAAACTCATCGCGCATGACCTCTTCAAACTGTTTGTTCTCTAGATTCTTCATAAACAGCTGAACCATGGGCGCAGTCTCGCCTACCACTCCGCTGTCGAGCAAAAATACAGCTCCCTTTCCTTTGAGGTTTTGAGACGGAATATGCGTCGACTCAACATGGTCTTTGGCGTGAATGAGTATCGGAATACTCAGGTAGCTGTTCAGCGGATCAAGCCCAGAGGATGTTCCGTGAAAAAAAGACTCCATCACCCCGAAATGCTGCTTAAGCGCGAGCAATTTTTCGCGTGTAAGGTTTTCGAGAACAGTGACCTTATCAAGGGCATAGCGATCGTAAATGGCCGCGACAATGGCGCCGCTACTGCCTACGCCGTAACCCATGGGTATAGAACTGTCAAAGTACATTCCACTAGCGAGGTCGGCTTCTAGGCGTTCAAAATCAAAATCTACAGTGAGGCTCTTATCGGCCACTTTCTCTTTGAGGTGGGCCGTGTAGGCTCTTAGGCGGTCGTTAGAGGGCAGCTGCTTTTCGTCACCCACGGTGTCAAAACGCAGCGCTCCTTTAAATGAGTTAAACGGAATGGCCAGGCCCTTAGAATCTTTTATGATTCCGTATTCTCCAAAAAGAAGAATTTTGGCGTAAAAGAGCGGACCTTTCATTTTGTTTAATTTTTTCAAGGCAAAGGTAAACAATTAATTGGCGCCTGTGCCGCAGCGATCGTTAATGTAAAACTGATCTTCGCAATACTTCTTCAGCACCCCTTCAATAAACTGATGAACGGGCTCGCGGTACTGATCAGGATACAGCAGATGTACGTTGGCTCCGGCATCTAGCGTAAAGCAAACAGGAATAGCTGTCTCTTCTCTGAAGGCCCAAATCGCTTTGATTACCGTCAATGTTTGAGGTTCCATGAGCACAAAATAAGGCGAAGAGGTCATCATCATGGCGTGCAAGCTGAGCGCTTCAGACTCAACCACTGCGATAAAGCTCTCTAGATTACCCTTTTTGAGCGCATGAACCAGCGTGCTCATGTGCGTGCTGGCCTGTTCAAATCGGGCCTCTTTGTACGGGTGATTATTCATGAGGCTGTGCCCTAAGGTGCTGCTCACTTTTTTACTGCCCTTATGAACAATGAGAATACTGTCGTGATAGGTCTGAAAAACTTCGTGCGACTGGGTAAATTTGGTGGCAAATAAATCAGAGCTGTGGGGCAATTCGGCATGCTCTCCCCACGATACGATGGGGCCTTCTATGCTTCGTGCTGCGCTTCCTGAGCCCAAACGGGCTAAGAAAGAGGCCTTGCGCGTCTTGTCTGCCTCTCGAATTCCTCCTAGGGCGTGCTCCAGGCTGACAACCGCCATGGCCAAGGCCGCCATTCCGCTAGCCGAAGAGGCGATTCCGCTGCTGTGCGGAAAGGTATTTACTGTGTCAATGTGTAAGCTGTATCCCTTCAAAAACGGGCAATAAAGCCGAATGCGGTCTAAAAATTGTTCAATCTTCGGCTCAAATGCAGCAGTGTATACCCCATCAAGAACCACTGCAACTTTTGGAGTATTTGATTGTTCAAAGACCACCTTTGAAGCAGTGTGGGCAGCCGAAAGTGTAAATGAAATTGAGGCGTTCGCGGGCAACTGAGCTGCGTGCTTACCCCAATACTTAACTAGGGCTATGTTACTCGGAGCCGTGTGCATTACCTCAAACCGCTCTAGGGTTGGAGACTGAGCCGCTGAGATGAATTCTTCGTTCTGATCCATGATGCGTTCAAAGATACATAGAGTGCCGGCATTCGCTCGGCTATTTTATAGTCGTAAGCCGAAATAATGTATCTTTTTTGTGTAAAATGATGAAGATGAAACGGTATATATTAGCCCTGGATCAAGGCACTACGAGTTCTCGAGCGTTGCTAGTCGCTCAAGATGCGTCTGTCAGGGCCATAGCACAGACAGAATTCAAGCAAATATTTCCTAAAAACGGATGGGTCGAACACGACGCCAATGAGATATGGAGCTCACAACTCAAGGTCGCCAAAGAGGTGATAGAGCAGCTGAGCCGCGAAGATGCCGAGATAGACGCCATAGGAATCACCAACCAAAGAGAAACGGTGGTGGTATGGGATGCCGATACAGCTGAGCCCATTCATAATGCCATTGTATGGCAAGACAAACGCACAACAGAGCGCTGTGAGGCTTTAAAGGCCGAAGGCAAGACCGACCTTATACGCTCCAAGACCGGTTTGGTTATAGACGCCTACTTCTCTGCCACCAAAATCGAATGGATTCTAGACCATGTAGACGGCGCGCGCGAAAGAGCGGAGGCCGGAAAATTAAAGGCCGGAACCATAGACAGCTGGCTCATCTACAAGCTTACCAACGGAAAAACTCACGTCACCGATGTCAGCAATGCATCGCGCACCCTTATTTTCAACATCAACACCCTAGAGTGGGATCACGAACTGTTAGCGCTTTTCAGAATTCCGGCCTCCATGCTGCCTAAAGTGGCCTCTTCAAGCGAGGTGTACGGACATACGGCCGAATCAATTTTCGGAAAAGCCATTCCGATAGCAGGTATTGCCGGTGACCAACAATCAGCCTTATTCGGTCAGCATTGCACCGAAGTGGGAATGGTCAAAAACACCTACGGAACCGGTTGTTTCATGCTCATGAATATTGGAGAAAAACCCGTGCTTTCGCAAGCAAACCTGCTTACCACTATCGCCTGGAAGATTGGAGACCAAGTGACCTATGCCCTTGAGGGCAGTGTGTTTATGGCCGGAGCGGTGGTGCAATGGCTGAGAGACAGCCTGGGATTTATAGAGGCCTCTTCTGAAGTTGAAGCCCTTGCGGCCAGCGTTCCGAACAGCGAAGGGGTTTACTTTGTGCCTGCGTTTGTTGGCCTAGGGGCCCCGTACTGGGACCCTTACGCTAGAGGACAAATCACCGGCCTGACAAGAGGCACCACCAAAGCACACATTGCACGTGCGGCCCTAGATGCCATCGCCTTTCAAACCATGGATATTCTAACCGCGATGCAACAAGACACCGGCAACCCCATCAAGGCCCTAAAGGTAGACGGCGGAGCCTCCAACAACAACCTGCTCATGCAGTTTCAGGCAGACATACTTCAAACCCCTGTAATCAGGCCTAGCGAGGTAGAATCTACGGCCCTTGGCGCCGCCTACTTAGCTGGACTAGCCAGCGGGTTTTTTCACTCAATAGAACAGATTAAAGAGTTACAAACAGAAGCCCGTATTTTTAGTCCAAATACCCTAAACGCAGACCTTGAAGAAGCCAAAAAAGGCTGGCACAAGGCTGTTCAACACGCCTTAACCCGCTAATACCATGAACACACTCACTGCAGAATTTTTTGGCACCTTTTTAATGATGCTGCTCGGCCTAGGCGTTAACGCCAATGTTTCACTTAAAAACACCAAAGGATCATTCAGTAGCGCTAGCGCCTGGGTGCTCATATGCGCCGGCTGGGCCTTCGCGGTCTATATTGGGGTAGTAGTGGCTGGACCCATAAGCGGAGCTCACCTGAATCCGGCAGTCAGCCTAGCGCTTTTGATTAATGGAAGCCTAAGCCTATCTGACTTCTTTGCCTATGTTGGGGTACAGTTTTTGGGGGCCATTTTGGCCTCCTTTGCGGTATGGTTTATGTACCAAGATCACTTCAATGCGACCGAGAGTCTAGAAACACGCCGAGGTGTGTTCTGCACGGCCCCTGAATACGCCAACATGCCCCGAAACTTTTTCAGCGAATTCATCGGAGCCTTTGTGCTGCTCTTTGCCATTCTTCACTTCACAGACCCAGAGGTACTGGCCTCGGGAGAAAAAATTGGAATGGGCTCTATTGGTGCCCTTCCGGTGGCTATTGTAGTGTGGGGCATAGGAATTTCCCTTGGAGGAACGACCGGGTACGCCATTAATCCGGCACGTGATATGGGCCCTCGCATCGCGCATCTATTGCTTCCGGTTAAAGAAAAAGCAGACTCGAATTGGTCGTACGGGTGGATTCCTGTCGTTGGGCCCTTATGCGGAGGCGCATTTGCAGCCCTGCTGTTTAGCCTATTGAGCTAGTGCACGGTCTGGGTAGTTACAGAAGATTCCGTCTACCTTATAGCTGCGCATAAGCGCAATGTCTTCGGCTTCGTTTACCGTATAGGTAAAGACCTTAAATCCGGCCTCATGAATGGCAGCTACATTTTCAGCCGTAACCCTTTTATACCATGGATTGATCGCCACAGCCTTAAGCGCTTTGGCCGTTTTTATGGCATCAAGCGGGTCGTCACCCGTGAGCACAGCAATGTCAAAATCGGGAGCTAACTCACGCACGCGGTACAGCTCTGGCCACCTGAAGCTCGAAAAAACGAAGTCTTGTGCAGTG
>JAURPW010000105.1:0-2687 GCA_030836435.1 Flavobacteriaceae bacterium | reverse complement strand
GTTTATGAGTTATCAGCCCAAAAAAATCTAGAAGAAGCCTCTAGCCGCCTCTATGATGGGCTCTACGAGCTCGATTCGAAAGGGTTGCAATTTATTGTGGTTGAATGGTTTGAAAACCAAAAACTCGGGCGCACGCTAAACGACAAGCTGAAGCGCGCCTCAACTACACTCTAAGAGAAGGTCTCTTTCAAGTACGCTAGGACAGCACCATATTCAACGTACTTTACAGGCACAACCCGAATACAATAAAGACGACTCTAAAGCGTTTATTGTACAAGATTAATTCTGATAAATTCGTAAATTTGTAGGTAAAAAAGTATGAAAAAGTCAGTTATCGCCCTCTTAT
The DNA here is from genome assembly GCA_030836435.1 of Flavobacteriaceae bacterium. Taxonomy (GTDB): domain Bacteria; phylum Bacteroidota; class Bacteroidia; order Flavobacteriales; family Flavobacteriaceae; genus UBA3478. The sequence continues at coordinate 2,341 of JAURPW010000105.1, read as the reverse complement.
CAGCTATCGTATTGAGTATTTCGCTTTTATCTTGTGGATCTGCTCAGAATCTTTCAAAAGAAGACTCTTCTGGAGCAGCTATTGAAACCCCTCCAAATGTGTCTTCGAATAAACTGTCGAAAACACGTCAGAAAAATTAGACAGGCCCCATAAAAAAAAGCGTTTTTACCGCTGAATGGTTCGTTTATTCTACCTTTGACGCATAAATCACATCTATACCATTAGTTCTCAAAGATTTAACTTGCTTGTGATTAAGGTTTCTCAAACGCCTTTCAGCTGCGGTAGACATGTTTTTTAACCCAAAGTACCTCTATAGGTTCTCTTTTTGGACGAGCCTTCTCATACTCATTTTGATTCTCGTTGATCTGGGATTTCACCAAAATCAACAAGTAGAACTTCAGATTGAGAACTACTATTACTACGCCCTTCTAGTGGGTGTGGTGACCACAACGCTGTCTTATATTCTTGACAGAAAGCGTATTAAACAAAATATTGCGCTGATTGATCTGGCCGGAGTCAGCTTTGCCCTATTTCTTTTGGGGGTTCATTTCTTCGCCGATCCTCAGCTCGAGCTTTCGATAAAACTTTCGACCTGGCATTTAGAAAAATACGCTGCCGGATTACTCTTTCTAAAAGGGCTATTAGACCTTCGGGTAGAGTACAAAAGAACCGACTTGAATCCCGCCCAGCTGTTTTTGATCAGCTTTATGAGCATTATCCTTTTAGGCACACTTCTTCTCTCGCTTCCCAGTGCAACGGTTAATGGCATTTCTTTACTAGATGCGCTTTTTACCGCCACCAGTGCGGTCTGCGTAACGGGCTTGATTGTGGTCGACACAGCGACCGATTTTACCACCTTTGGTCAGAGCATAATTCTCTTGCTTATTCAGGTAGGTGGTCTAGGTATTTTGACCTTTGTGAGTTATTTCAGTTATTTTTTTAAAGGCCAGATCAGCTACGAAAAGCAAATCGCCATGAGCGCGATGAATTCGAATGCCACTATTGGAAAAGAACTGACCCTGTTGAAACACATCTTATTGATCACGCTCACTATTGAGGCGGTGTCTGCTGTATTAATCTTCTACAGCGTCGAGCGAGCGAGCTTCTCGAGTGTCTCTGAACAGGCTTTTTTCGCCGTGTTTCATGCGATTTCGGCTTTTTGTAACGCCGGATTCTCGACGCTAAGCGGATCGCTTCAAGAGGGTTCATTCGAGTTTAACTACGGCCTTCAGGTAATTGTGGCACTCACCTTTATTTTGGGGGGACTTGGATTTCCGATTGTAGAGAATATTATTTCGTACCTCAAGTACAAGACCAATCAACTTTTCACCTTCTCAAAGACTATAAACTACCGTCCGTGGGTGCTCAACCTCAACAGTCGAATCGCCCTAATTACCTCGGCCCTTTTGACGGCTGGAGGGTTTATAGCCTTTTACGCACTCGAATACCACAACACCCTGGTAAGGCACAACGACATGGGTAAGTTAGTGACGGCATTTTTTGGAGCAGTAACCCCCCGAACAGCGGGGTTTAATACGGTTGACACGGCATCGCTGCTTTTTCCGACTACCCTGCTCCTCTTTTTCTTGATGTGGGTCGGAGCTTCTCCGAAATCAACCGGAGGTGGAATCAAAACCACAACGCTGGCCATCGCCATACTCAATATCGTCAGCATGGCCAAAGGCAATACCCGCATAGAAATCTTCAGAAGAGAAATTGTTGAAGTCACCCTAAAAAGGGCCTTCGCTATGATATCGCTCTCGATTATTGTAATTAGTATTGGTGTTGTGATTGTCGCCAGTCAAGAGCCAGATATGGAGATGCTCAAGATTGCATTCGAATGCGTCTCCGCCTACAGCACCGTGGGACTTAGCATGGGAATAACAGCCGACCTCAGCGCGGTGAGCAAGCTAGTGCTTGTTCTGCTGATGTTCATCGGAAGAGTAAGTGCCCTCACTGTTCTTTTTGCTATCTTCAAAAAATCAGTGGTTCGAAACTACAAATACCCAAAAGAAGAAATAACCATTCACTAACAGATGAAATACATAATTGTAGGACTCGGAAACTTTGGCGCCTCACTGGGCCAAAAATTAACAAGCCAAGGAAACGAGGTGATCGGAATCGATACAAGTGCCGCCAAGGTAGAGGCCTATCGCGAGAAAATTACCTACACCATGGAAATGGATGCCACAGATGAACTGGCCGTTTCAGGCTTGCCACTCAAGAGCACTGATATAGTGGTTATCGGTATAGGAGAAGATCAAGGGGCAAACGTGATGGCCACCGCGCTCTTTAAAAACTTTGAGGTAAAACGCCTCATAAGCCGATCGATCAACCCGCT
>JAURPW010000104.1:0-9387 GCA_030836435.1 Flavobacteriaceae bacterium | reverse complement strand
CTTCGGGTATTAATTCTAGAGCGAAGTCTTCGTATCCCGTGTAGCGCACATTAAGCTCTTGTCCTTGACAATTTTCAATAGTGCGCGCTCCCTCCTCTTGGGGGCTGCTGACAAAAGGAACTCCGACCTCGGCCTGTCTAAACATGACCGTATTGAGTTTCACCAAGGTGTTCGGCCACAAGTCTTCTAGTGAAGAGAAGTCATCAATTTCAATAGGTTCCGGCTCAACCGATCCGCAACGCAGCAGCTTTTGGGTGAGCTCCACCGACGGAATCGGGGCCAGGGCCTCATTACCAAAAGACTCCGAATAAACCCCCACTTGAATCTGGGTTTGTTTTCGCTTGAAGCTCAAAGCTGAGAGATCGATCAATACGCGGCTGCCTCTGGGATAATTCAAGGCCGTATCGGTCTGATCTAACAGTAATTCAAGTGTTTTGAATCCCTCTTCTTCGGCAATGATCAACGATCGATAGAAGGCCCCCTCGGCATCAGAAGACACGACAATACCGCTTATAACCGATTCATTCGCAAGGGTGTACTCCCAGGAGTTTGATGAGGGGGGCAAAACCACCTGCCAATCACTTACCCCTACCTCACAACTCAAGGTGAACGGCACTGTATCGACTTCAGTGGCAACCTCTGCCAATTCAGGGTCGGGATTGCATGCAAAAAGCAAAAAACTAACTAGTAAACTAAATGGTCTGTTCATAATCAAAGAGAATTAAAGCTGTAGCTGAGATTGATAAAATAATTGCGACCCACATTCTGCCAATACTTAGTGGCAAATACGGGTTGGTAAACCTGATTGGCGGCAAAATCGCGAGGGCTTAGTAGCCTAGAAGAGGCATAGCCAGCGATGGGTTTCACCGTGTTGGTGATATTTGAAAGTGAAGCAAACAGCTGTAGATAACCATTTGCAGTTCTCCACGACTTAGAGAGCAACAACTGAAGGCAAAAGAGTCCGTCTAAGCGTTCCTGGCTGGTGTCGTGTAAGCCATATGACCTCAATTCACGCTTGAAATTTTCTGACTGTTGCGGCCAAGAAACCGGAATATAGGCGTGAGACAAATAATTCGATTTCAAAGAGAGGCTCCAATAATTTTGGCTTCGGTATGAAAGCCCTAGACTCATAGCTCGATGCGGGCCAGACGACCCAAAGTAGTGCCCTTTAGGATCTAGATCGATCTCGTAGATGGGTCGCTCACCGGTTGAATCTGTGTTATTTGGCAGATACAAACGAACCGACTCAGGCGTTTGCAGGCGATCGTAAAGCAAGTAAAAGGCCCCATCAAGACTAATCTCAGTGCTCAATTCGTACTGAAAAGAGCCCGAAAACTCCATGGCCTTTAGTCGAGTACCCCATAGGCGCTGGGTCACCAATTCTTGCCAGTCGTCCGATTCAGCAAAAAAATAAGTGTTGGCCACAGCATCGTAATGGCTGAGAAACGAGCTCTGAAGCATGGCCATAAATCGGGGGTGCTTGTAAAAATAGTGCAGCGCTATATCTGCAAACGTATCGGCATTGGGCTGATCGCTTAGATGACTGTATCGCGCATTGATGTAATGGGCATCGGCCGTTTGGTGGGCTCTTTCTAGAAATCCTCTAAGGCGCCACTCGGATTGGCCCGAATTAAAATACTCAATAACCACAGATAGAGCAGCGTCTGTGGCCGGCGCTTTTAAGCTAATTTCAGGCTCCAATTGATAAAGCTCATGCCTTGCGAGCGCTTGTCTCAATGCCCTTGAGCTTCGGGTATACAGCTGAGTACTCCACTCGAAATGCTTTGAACTTTTCTGATAGTTCAAGGCGAGTTCGAGACTGCGGGCACTCAATGCATAATGGTAATTTACCGCATCCCCTGTATACTTCTCGCCTGTTGTATTCAGGTCGTAATCTACCTCATCATAGAGATCGCGATTCAGGTAATATTGAGCCCCAAGAAGATCGTCAAGTCGCTGATAATGGTCAGCCGTCTCTGAGGTATACTGCCCCCAAAAACCCAAACGACTCGATAACCGTTCTAGGCTTAGACTGAAATAAGCAGCTCTTTGGCGTGAATCGCGCACATCTGAGAGCAGCGCATAGCGCGCAAACTCACTATTGGCGTTCGCCTCCCTTAAGCGATTGAGATCAACCCCCTTCTCTAGTCCGTGATTCTGAATGATTCGCGACTGAATAAAAGGGCGAGATGCAAAAAAAGACGGAAGGTAGCGGTAATAGGTAGCAAAGGGGTTCGGAGCTAGTTGATAGCTCAGGTTTTGCCGCTCAAAACGCTGAATATAATTGAAGGCTCCAGCGGATATTTTCAACTGATCAACGTTTCGCACCAGCTCTACCTGATAAAACTGATGTTTGTGTAAACGCGGTTTCAGAGGTCTGGCCCCCGACTGATCGTAACCCCAGCTCGAATTGTAACGCCTACCGGTGAGCCCCCAAACCTCACGCGTTTGAGCCTCAGGGCTTACCCGTGAAGTGAAGGTATTCATAGCAAGCACTTTGACAGAAAATGATGGTTGGCCTAAAGAGAGTTGAATAAAGCCTGACCTTCCCGCATAGGGCGTGGCTGTGTAGTAGCCTGATTGGGCCGATCGCAGCGACCCGCTGCCGAGTAGACTCACTTTACCCATCTTATGCAAGGCGGTCAGCATGATACGGGAACTATACGAGCGATCGGCCAGCGAAGTGGTCAGTCGATATAAAGACCGCTGCTTCTCGGTATCGGTTCGAATAATCTGCGCACCAGAAACCGGCGAAGGAAGCAGGGAGGCGTCAGCATACAGAACGGTCTCTGGATAGCGGGTGATGTCGTTGAGCCCTCCCCATCTGTTCCAATCAATGCGCTTGTCTAGGATAGAATTGACTTTGGCCCCATTTACAAAGTACGCGGTATGTTCAGGGCCCAGACCCCTGTACCTGAACCATCCTAGAGACCAATCAAACTGAGCGCTGCGTTCGAAGGGAGACTGGGTGGCGTGAAGTACTCGGGCGTATTCGTCGGTGAAGAGTAAATCGACCTCTTCATCTTGAGCCCGTGACACAATAGTCGTGACTAAGCAGATCAGTAGTAGTATCCGTGCTTTTTTATTCATGAAGACGAAGCTAAATCGGCACAGCGCAAGAGTCTTGCAGGGAAGAGCTAGACCTTTGAGGCATGAGAAAAAAACACCTCAAGGCAGTGCTGTTTGCACTGTTGTTTACTGCTAGTGCACAAGGTCTTGTGGCTCAAGGCTATTGGATCGGATTCTACAATCTCGAAAACCTATTTGACACCATAGATCACAAAGAAGTTGACGACAGCGATCGCACTCCCATAGGGGCCTATAAGTGGTCGACAGAGCGGTTCAATCACAAGATTGATCAGATCAATGGGGTGATCGACTCCATTAGTCGGGCTACAAGCCCCAATATTTGGGGAGCGCTCGGGGTCTGCGAAATAGAGAATGCAACAGTGCTCCAGGCGTTGTGTCGCAAATTCAATGCCTCAAACAGTTGTCGTTTTGTGCATTTCGAAAGCCCCGATCGAAGGGGAATTGACGTGGCGCTTTTATACAATGCCGATGCGTTTAAGCCGACGCATTTTGAAAAGGTCGCCGTTCGCTTGTTTTTAAGCGACGACTCCCCGAAGTACACGCGAGATCTACTGGTGGTGAGCGGCTGGCTGGCAAGCGCCAAGGTGCATTTCATTGTAGCTCACTGGCCCTCTCGAAGCGGAGGTCAAAAAAGATCTGAGCACTTCAGAATGACCGCTAGCTACTATAGCAAGCGCATCGCAGATTCTATTCAAAAAAGCGATCCTAAAGCGCAAATTGTGCTGATGGGCGACTTGAATGACGACCCTAGCGACCGCTCTGTGAGGCGCTTTGTTAAATCGAAGAATACCGACATGGAATTCTATAATCCAATGGAGGCTATGCACAAGCAAGGGGTCGGAAGCATAGCACACAGAGACCGATGGCACCTATTCGATCAACTGATTTTCACCAAAAACTTCTTAAATCAGGGACCACTTAGGCTCGAAGGAGCCGGGGTTTACCGCAAGAAGTTTCTAACCCAATCAGACGGAAGGTTCAAGAACTATCCGCTCAGAACTTATGTGGGCATAAACTATGTAGGTGGATACAGCGATCACTTTCCAGTGATTGCCCTGCTTACTGCCACTGACCCCAAGGGATACGAGTGAGAACAAGCAGCAAGCCTATGCCATAGAATAGGGCAATGCTTTTAAACTTTGCCTTAGAATCGGTTGCTTTTTTGTGACGAGACCATCCAATGGTTACCAAGGTGACCGCAATAAGATTAGTCACAGGGTGCTCCAAGGCGGTAAGACGAGCGGCAGAGGTAAGGCCCCCAATACCCAACTCAGAAATGGCATAGAAGCCCTTGGCAGAGGTAAAGTAAACCAGAACCCCAATCAAAAACTGAAGATGAAAGAAGGCCACTCCGGCCAATGAAAGCTTTCGATCTCTAGTGTCAATGAATTCTCTAGAGGTCAAAAATCCGTTCAGGGCGTTAATGAAGGCTAATAGCACAACGCTTAAGGCCAAAAAGGCGATATACGAATGAAGAGAAATAATGACGTTCATAGAGGTGTAGGTGTTGGTTGTTAATTGACTTTTAAGATACAGATTTTTTATAACGCTTCAATAGAGACTGCGTAGAAGGGTCATGCGTTCCGGTCGAATTTTGTTGCCACTCGTCAAGTATTCGATTGGCCAGTTGCTTTCCGAGTTCAACCCCCCACTGATCGTAGCTGTAGATATTCCAGATGACTCCCTGAACAAAAATTTTGTGTTCGTAAGCGCTGATCAGAGCTCCCAAATTAAAAGGTGTGAGCGATTCTATCAGAAAGGTGGTGGTAGGCTTATTGCCCTCGAAAACCTTATGAGGAATGATGTCTTTTACCGCCTCTGTAGCTACTCCCTTTTGGGTGAATTCAGCTGTCACTTGCTCGACCGTCTTCCCGGTCATGAGCGCCTCTGTCTGCGCAAAGAAGTTGGCCATCAAGGCGTCTTGGTGGGCTTGGTTTTCGTGAAGCGATCTTCTAAATCCGATAAAGTCACAGGGTATCAGCTTGGTGCCTTGGTGAATCAGCTGAAAGAAGGCGTGTTGAGAGTTAGTCCCGGGCTCGCCCCAAACGATCGAGCCGGTCTGATAGTTTACGCGCTGGCCTGAACGGGAGACAGACTTGCCGTTACTCTCCATCGATGCTTGCTGCAGATAGGCAGAGAAACGATGCAGATACTGGGTGTAAGGTATAACGGCCTCGGTCTCAGCCTCCATAAAATTGGTGTACCAAATGCCCAGTAAGGCCATCTTGGTCGGTAGGTTGTCTTCAACAGGGGCTTCTAAAAAATGGCGATCCATGGCGGCTGCCCCCGCCAAAAGTGATTCAAAATGTGCGTATCCGACCGAAAGTGAAATAGAGAGGCCTACGGCGCTCCAAAGCGAGAATCTTCCGCCCACCCAATCGGCCATGGGAAATACCATGTCGTCATTTATTCCAAAACTAGCGGTCTGCCCTAAGTTGGTAGACACGGCAGCAAAATGATCGGCAATGGCCGCTTCGCTGGTGCGCTCGACAAACCACTTGCGAGCCGTTTGTGCGTTCATTAAGGTTTCTTGTGTTCCGAATGATTTGGAAACAATTAAAAACAAGGTAGTCTCCGGGTTTAGTCGAGACAGCAGCTCAGCACTGTGATCAGGATCTACATTACTCATGAAATGCAGATTCAAGTGATTCTTGTAATGAGTTAAGGCCTCGGTGACCATTACCGGACCCAAATCAGATCCGCCTATACCGATGTTTACTACATCAGTAAATTTCTTTTGAGTGTACCCCGTCTTTTCTCCCGATATGACAGCGTTCGAAAGAGCCTTAATTCGGCCCAATACTTCGGCTACCTCAGCGCTCACCTCTTTGCCGTCAACCTTAGCCTTAACCGTTTTGCCTCGAAGTGCCGTGTGAAGAACCGCTCTGCCTTCGGTTGCGTTAATGGTTGATCCTTCAAAATAAGCCTTCTTTGCCTGCTCTAATCCGGTCTCTGAAGCCAGTTGATAAAGCAGCTTCCAGGTCTTATCGTCTATGAGGTTTTTAGAAAAGTCAACGTAAAAATCATTCCACTCCAGGCTCATTTGCTCCACGCGCTTAGGGTCTTGAGCAAATAAATCGATTAAGTGGGACGACTTAAGGGACTGTGCTTGAGTTTCAAGAGCCTTCCAGCTCGCTGTAGACTCAGGGTTAGTTTGAGGTAAGGGCATTTTCGTTTTTGATGGTGATTTCAGGCCATGAATTTAAGTCATTTTCACCAGGATACGGAATGCAGGCCAACTGTTCGAAGGGCAACTTTATGTATTCAAAATAAGACTTGGCAAACGATTTGGCGATAGGCGCAGCGGCCGGCAGTTTCTCTTGCAGCGGATCGACCTGTCGGCCATTTTTCCAAAAACGATAGCATACATGCGGGCCAGAGGTGTTTCCGGTCATTCCGATCCATCCAATAATATCACCCTGCCTAACGCGTTGACCTTTCTTAACGTTGAGCGCCTTCATATGCAGGTACTGGGTAGAATACGTGCCGTTGTGGCGAATTTTAGCATAAATTCCGTTTCCGCCCCTTCTGGTGGCTTCAATTACCTCTCCGTCTGCCGTGGCAATGATCGGAGTGCCCACCGGAGCTGCATAGTCAGTGCCTTTATGGGCTCTAGTTCGGTTGCCGTAAAAAGCGATTTTGCGCTGCAGATTGTATCGCGATGAGATCCGGTAGGCATTGAATTTAAGCGGCGCTTTTAAGAAAGTGCGTCTAAGACTCTCACCCTTTTCATCGTAGTATTCGGTCTGAAGCGTTTTCTCATTAACGTTGGCCGCGAAAGCGTAATAGGTATCTCCTCTGTGCTCAAATACCGCAGCTTTGATCGATTTTATACCGGCCATGGTGCCGTCTCTTAGCTTTCGCTCGTGAGCGATTACCTTAAACTTGTCACCTTCATACAGCCTAAAGAAATCGATGTTCCAGGCGTATATATTGGCTAGCTCTTGGCTCAAGTTCTGGTCGATACCTTGGCTCTGAAGGGTCTCGTACAAGGATCCTTCGATGACCCCCGACAACTGCCTTTCAACCAGTTCGTAAGGGTGCTTCTCTTCGTATACCTTTACTTCATCGCGTAGATCAACGACCGTAAAGTTCAGAAAATCGTTTTCGTAAATAAACACCAACGGTTGCTGAAGCGAGTCACAGCTTTTTAAAATGCGGTACGGTTTTCCAAGCTGAATTTTTCTCAGGTCAAACGAAGAGCGCGACAGACGGGCTGCCTGATCTACCTTTTGAAAGTCGGCATCTCGACTCAACATGATTTTACCAAAAGTATCTCCGCTTCTAATGGTGTCTAGCTCAACCTCAAAGTCAATCATATTGAAGCCAAACTGCATGTCTACTGGCATTTCTACTTGACTGTTAGTGACTGAAAGCGGGTCTGTCGAAGATCCGCAAGCGCCTAGCAAAAGCAGCACTGCTGAGAAATAAAGAGTTTTAACTATATCGCGTAACACCATTTTACAAAATTCGGTCATTTGACCGCCCTTGTCAACTTGCTCGATTGAACTTATTTCATCTCTACTTTAAACGAATGCTTAAGCCCCTTAAACCCATCGAGATCGGCCTTTATCGACCCAAAACGCAAGTCGGCTTGTATGCGGATAGGAACCCGATTGGGGTCATCACTCACCCAAAGGGTCAACGATTCTTTCTCGCGAAATATGCGACCTGATTTCACCAAGGGTCTAAAGGCGAGGCACTTGACGTTTCCGAAGATGGTCTTTACGGTTTCTTCGCCTAGATACAGCAGCTTGAAATCGTAGATTCCGTCATCATCAAAAAGCATATCGAGGGCCACCTCATCACCGACCGCCACCTTTTTCTTGTCAAAATTTTCTCTGAGGGCATACGTAGCCGATAGAATGTCTTGAATCTGTCGGTGAATGGGAATCACAAAAGACGAGGCAGTCTTGTTGTTGGTGATCAGGGCCGTCTCGGCATCGAAATTAAAATCGATAGAAATGTCTTTTGTGTATCCGCCTTCATCAATATCCCTTCTGAAGTGAATGGGGCGAATGGGCTTAACCGAAAAAATGCTCTGATAAACGTCTTCTACCTTAAAAAAAAGCGAGGCGAATCCGGTAGTTCGCCCTTCACCTATAGAGTGGTAGGCCTCAACCCCGTCGTAAATAGTGTCTTTGATAGCAAGTGTTGCATAACTGGCATTCAAAAAACCGTAGTGCAGTCGGTAACGCAACCACTCTCCAGATTGAAACGATTGATAAGGGTCTTTGACCTGTGCCTGCAAAGAAAACGCCGCAAGCACTGAGAAACCTAAAAGAAGAAAGGAGCGCTTCATCGCTTTTATTTGCATGCAAATTTAGCATTAAAAAAAGCCCAGACTAGACGCCGGGGCTTTTCTTACTAACCAACCAAACTTTAAATCATGAAAAAACAAAAGATAGCTTGGTATCGACCACTTTTGAGATTCTCTTTTAAATGTACAAAAAGCGAGGTCCTAAATTTCAAATTTTAACGTTCTTTAACTTTGAAGTGATTGATTATCAAATCTTTTATTGACTTTCTGATGGCCTAAAGAAGGAGTGTATGGCCTCTGCCTGGGCGCGAGAAACGACGGCCTTTAGCTCTTCTAAACTCGCCTGCTTGATGCGGCTAACACTTTTAAATTGAACCAAAAGTTTGTCAGCGGTCTTGGTTCCGATTCCTTCAATTTGTTCGAGCTCACTCTCCAAGGCGATAGCGCTTCGCTTTTCCCGATGAAACTTTAACGAAAAGCGGTGAGCCTCGTTGCGCAGTTGCTGAATCACTTTTAGGGTCTCCGAACGCTTGTCTAGGTAAAGCGGAACCGAATCACCCGGAAAATAAATCTCCTCAAGGCGCTTAGCAATGCCGATGATGGCTATCTTTCCCCGAAGCCCCAGTAGTTCAAGTGATTTTAGAGCAGAAGAAAGCTGCCCTTTTCCGCCGTCAATAACAATCAATTGAGGAAGTTCTTCGCCTTCTTCTAGCAAGCGTCTATACCGGCGATAAACCACCTCTTCCATGCTCGCAAAATCGTTAGGTCCTTGAACATTTTTTATGGTGAACTTGCGGTAATCTGACTTTGAGGGCTTGGCATTCTTAAACACTACACAGGCCGATGCCGCATTGGTGCCTTGAAAATTTGAGTTGTCAAAGCACTCGATATGAACAGGTACTTCAGATAGACGTAGATCGATCTTCATCTGCTGCAGAATGCGATTGGCGTGGCGATCGGGGTCAACGGCCTTCATTTGCTTTAATCGATCTTGTCGAAAGAATTTGGCGTTTCGAAGCGATAAATCAACTAAACTT